>CAZAGT010000057.1:0-9626 GCA_964484515.1 uncultured Desulfobacteraceae bacterium
ATGCGCCAAGGCTGTCAGTCCGGCCTATTCCGCGGAGGCCCTCCGGCCGCCTCGGATAGCGCCTTATGCGGAGACATCGCACTCAATTCCTCGTTTTTGAAAAGAGACCCCCATGGCCGGGCGATAAAGTATCATAGACCTCATTTCATGACGTTTCATAGGAGAGACTCGATCACGAAATCTGCTAGGGGTGCGCTGATGGAAAGGCCTACCAATCCAACCTGGGATCATTTCAAGATTCTCCTGTTTGTCCTCTTCTTGATCGAGTTGGTGCTTCTTTCGATGGCGCTCATTTTTGGTCGCTTGCTGGGATACGGGGCGACCCTCAGAGCGTGTCTTTGGCTGGGGATCATTGTAGCGGCATGTTACGCAACGTTGGTTTCAGCCAATGTCCTGATAACCCTATCTCATAAGTTGTTCATAGGCCTCAAGCGACGTCATAGCCATGACTGAGCCAGGGCGAGAGTGGTGTGCCCCGAGAGAAAGAGCCACCGGCGATCCTCACCCGTTCATCGTACAAAGATCCTCGATGTTGAGGCGATCGCCGGGCTCGGGCAGGAGGGCGTGGAGAGGCTTTAACCCGGCCAGTCTTTGCCGTACTTCCGTCGCTCTTGAGCGCCGTACCTCTCTGTTCATGTGGACGAGGGCCAGGGCCTTGGCCTCAAGTTCGAGTGCGAAATCGATGCAGAGATTTACGCTTCCATGACCTGCATGTAACTCATCTAATCCGAAGGCCTCGTGGACGATCACCTCGCATTCCGCAGCAAGGGTCCTTGTGGCATCCGTTGGGCCACCATCTCCACTGTAAAAGACTGACCCCCGATCGTGGTCAAGGCGGAGGGCCAAGCATGGACTGGAATGGCCGTTCTCGGCAAATGCCCACCGGAGTTCCAATAACTGAAGGTCCTTGCCGGGTGTGACTTCTAGGAATTCGATCTCGAAGCCCAGTTTCGGTCGAAAATGGGGATACGCCAGGTCGAGTGCGGCAATTGCTTTGTCTTTGATTCCATTTTGTCCGATGATGAAAAGGGGCCGCTTCCTTCCTTCCTCCCAAAAGCGCAGCAATAGGAGGGGCAAGCCAAAGAAGTGATCTCCATGGAAGTGGGAGATCCAAACGGCGTCCAGCTCCAGGGGGTCAGGGGATTCACGCCAAAAGGCATGAGCGGCCGTAAAGCCGCAGTCGAGGAGTACTTGGCGTTTGACCTCTTCTGTGTCGGTCAAAAGCAGCAGCGACGTGTTACCCAACGTCTCATCAAAGGCTTCGCCAACACCCGCAAAGATCACGTGCATAACCTATCTCCTGAGAATCATGGTTCATCGCCGTGTCTCTTCAAAATAGAATCTTCACCACGGAGACACAGGGGACACAGAGATAAGGCTTTTGTTTGTCGGGAGATACCGACAAACAAAAGAACGCTATCCAAAGACCTATGCATTTGACGCATCATGCCCAAGTGTTTTGCTCACCCGGGATCTTCAGGATTCGGCCTACGGAGAATGCCATGCCGTGTTCTTGATTTGAGGCACTCTTTTCGTCCAACGGTATCTCCCGATGGACGAAAACATAGCTCTCCCTCTCTGTGCGCTCCGTGGCTCTGTGGTGAACCTGATTTTGAAAAAGGCGAATTTTCGTCGAAAACCCCAATCACATCAATGCAATCCAGAAATAATTCTGATCTTTGTTAGAAAGAAATGGTTTCATAGCGCTTGTCGAAGAAGCATAACGCAGTCCCGAAAAAAAACCAATCAGAGAGCAGGGTCGCTCGATCCGCGCAACGGAGATTGAGCCTCTTCGCTCATATAGGGTACAATGGTATAGGTGGTTCACATTAGGTTCGGAGTCGAAAGGTGTGAAGGGTTGAAGAACGCAGCGATACTCATAGAAGATCAGGCGGCCCTGAAAGAACGTATCTCCCGTGTGCTGTATGAAAGGAGTCGCCGTGAATCGGTTTCTGAAAATGGGGCCTCTAGCTCCGCCGCAGACTCCGCGGTGTTGTTTCTCTTAGGGCCGCGCGTCACAGGAAAGGACGGCCCGCCGGAGCCGTGCGTTGTTCTCAACAAGAGATCCAGCAAGGTAAGACAGCCGGGGGACCTTTGTTTCCCCGGCGGCAGAGTCGCACCTCGTCTGGACCTTTGGTTATCAAAGCTCCTGAGATTCCCCTTTTCGCATATTGTTTGCCGACCTGAGCGACATAGAGGGCAGCCGGTGAGGCCCGAAGATTCACGCCAGCTCTTGCTTCTCGCAACCAGCTTACGGGAGAGCATGGAAGAGATGCGACTGAATCCACTGGGGATCACCTTTCTCGGTCCTTTGCCGCCGCAAAGACTCGCCATGTTCCGCCGCGTCATTTATCCGATGGTCGGCTGGATTGGGTGGCAGAGAAGGTTCTTCCCTAACTGGGAAGTAGAGAAGATCGTTTCAATTCCATTGCGGAGCCTGCTGAAAGAAAGCCATTATGCCTGTTATCGGCTGCAAATGGTTTCGAATCACATGACAGAGGACGAGGTGCGGGACTTCCCGTGTTTTGTTCATCGTGACGATGATGAGCAGGAAGTGCTGTGGGGAGCAACCTATCGTATCGTGACGGACTTTCTCGAGATCGTCTACGGCTTCTTTCCGCCGGATGTCGAATCGTTGCCTGTAGTGCATGGAACCCTGGGAAGAAACTATCTGACTGGCGAGGAATAAGGCGAGAGCTTGCTGCAAACGCTCAAGCCGGGTCAGAATGACATGAAACAGGAAAAGGAAAAGACACCGATCTCGATCCGGAGATTCGAGACCGGCGATATCGACGCCGTCCTTGAGATCGAGAAAGAGGCGTTTCCGAAATCAGCCTATTCAAAAGAGGTGCTTTTGACCTACGCTCGGATGCTGCCTGATTCCTTTAGACTGGCTGAACTTGCGCACGAGATTGCCGGCTACATTATCTATGAGTCGAGCGGTCACGTCCTTTCCATGGCGGTCAAGCCGGCACGCCGCAAGATGGGCCTGGGGAGCGCTCTCCTGATACATGCGCGTGAGCGTGCGGAAGGGAGAGTGTGGCTCGAGGTTCGTTCGAAAAACCTCTCCGCGATTGCTTTCTATCGCAAGGCGGGAATGGAGATCACAAGCAGGGTGTCGGGGTATTACGGCGACGATGACGCGCTGATCATGGCTGCAGGGCCGTGCTCTGAAAAGATTTCCCCGGATCTTTGAGATCGAGAGTCCCTTTGTTCTCAAAGGGAACGGACGTGGCGGACGAACTGCCGGTAGCGACACGCAATGATCCTGTGATTCTGTAAGATAGTTGTTCTCGTTCCGGAAGTTTTAGGAAGCCCCTGACTAGGTTGATCATCGACGAATAGACCAAGATCGAGACCACGTCAGTCCCAAATGCCGGAATAGTTGCCGTGTCCCCTGAAACGCCGGAACCGAATTTCTGATCGTTTAACTCAAGGTCACATTCGATACCCTTGACGGTCAGCGGGAAATCATTGGGATTGACTATCCTGAGTTCGACCTGAAACGCCGTTTCAAGCGGCTTTACGTCCTGGATGCGTAAGTCCGTGATGTTGACCCGCGGCGGTTTGATCGACTGCGTGACACCAGCACATCCCAAACCCATCACAGCGGCGCTTACGATCAACGCCTGACGGACAAGTCCCGAATATACAAATCGAAACATCGTTCCCTCCTCCGGAATGCTCTTACATGCGAGGGGCGGCGGGATCCTGTTTGGCTGAGGAGACAAAGATGGTGATAGCTTCGGCCGGGATTTCAACCCCTAGTTCCTCTCCGACGATCAGGGCGAGGCCTTTCAGGCTATCGGCTGCCAGAAAGACATTCAGCGGGACGCCGATGTCCACAACCGCCCTAACGTGGCCCTGTTCGGCGGTCAACTGGGTAAGTCTTCCTTTGAAAAGGCTGCCGTCTGCACTAGCCTCTCGATCCTTCGAGAGACGAATCTCGAGTGGATTGATTGATAATTTCACCGGGCCTTTCTTCTCAGTATCAACCCGGATCCGGATCTCATCCTGAATCAGGAAGAATTTTCTTTCCTCGTTATCCGTGATGATCCTGCCGCTGAAGATGTTCTCAAAGGTGGAAGGGACCAACCGGCCGTCGAAGAGCGAAACCACGCGCTGGGAGAGCCTTGCGGCCTGAATGTGGTCGTGCGTGGTGAAAATGATCGAAATGCCTTTTTGGGTATTTACGTCGGTGATGATGCGCTCGATGGCGATCTGGCTCTCCACGTCCACGTTGGCAGTGGGTTCGTCAAAGAATAACACCTTGGGTGAGCAAGCCAGGGCCCTCGCGATGGCGACACGGTGGGTCTCTCCGCCTGAGAGCTTGTGCGCTTCCGCATTTTGAAACTCCCGCATACCAACCAGGTCAAGGGCCTCCTCAATGATCCTGCGGCTTTCTTTCTCAGAGACACCTCTGACCCTCGGACCGAATTCAACGTTTTTATAGACGGTCGTTGTGAAGAGGACGGGATTCTGATGAACCATCACGATTTCCCGGCGCAGGGCCGTGAGGTCACTTCCGTTTCCGAATTGAACAGGTCGGTCGTTGTATCTGATGTCGCCCGTAATGGGCGGCACGAGCAGGGCTAGGATCTCCAAGAGAGTCGTCTTACCGCAGCCATTGGGGCCGAGAAGTGCGTAGACGAGGCCCCTTTCAAAGGAAAGCTCCGGTACATCCACGATTGTCCGACCACCGAAGATCTGCTTGATGTTTCTAAGCTCGAAAAGCATTGGATCTTGCTCTACCCGTCATCCTTCCTTTGGCCACTCATAGCAGTATTGGGATGGGGAGTCCAGGGTCTATTCTGATGCCTCCTTTCTCTTGACGCCCAAACACGCTTTTTCCTATAGTCCCATTCAAACGGGCGTCAGAGCATTTCTTTGCTGCTCCCAGCATTGTGAAATGTGGGAGGTTGATACGCTACAATTCACGGATTTAGGTACAGCGAGGACTAAGTGTTTGCCGGCAGAACTGGTGAAAGGTCCGGAAAGGCGGTATTGAGATGGCTAAGATCAAACGGGAGAGGGCACAGAAGGGCAGGCTGCACATCGACACGCCGCTTATGGGGGAATCCCTTGTCAGCAAGGCATTTCTCAAGCGGACGGAGGCAAAGGAGCACTTTCGGGTTCATCCTGATGTCAACGTCCTGAAGATCGGTGGACAGAGCCTGATGGACCGCGGCCGAAAAGCGATCTTTCCGATTGTGGAAGCCCTGATCGAGGCCAAGGAGAAGTACAAGATGCTGATTATGACCGGCGGGGGAACCCGTGCCCGCCACGTCTACAACATCGGCATCGACCTGGGTATGCCCACCGGCGTCCTCTCCAAGTTGGGGGACAAGGTCGCCTGGCAAAACGCCATGATGCTCACGCAGCTCCTGGCCAAGCACGGGGGAGCGAAGATCGGACACGGTGACGACCTGGAACAGCTGACGATGTACTGCCGGCTCGGATATATACCAATCACGGAAGGAATCCCCCCCTACGGGCTCTTTGAGCACCCGGCCGAGCAGGGATCGATCCCCCCCCATCGCACCGATTGTGGGGCCTTTCTACTGGCCGAAAACATTGGGGCGCGTTCCTTGATCTTTTTGAAGGATGAGACGGGTCTCTACGAGTGCGATCCCAAAAAGGTGAGGGCGTCGGAGCGGAAGAAGTTAAAGTTCTACGATCGGATCTCGGCGAGCGAGTTGCTCAAACTGGACCTCGATGACCTGATCATCGAGCGGCCGATTCTCACCTTTCTGCAAAGGGCCAAATGCCTCAAGGAGCTTCAAATCATCGACGCCCTGAGGCATCCGGAGCACATTTTGGCGGCCCTGGAAGGCAAACACGTCGGCACCATCATCTACCAAGGGTGATGCCCGTCAGCCGGGCGGGAAGATGGTGCAATGCAATCCTGAAACGGGGAGGGCCATCTTGGACGGCCCTCCCCTTATTTTCGACGCCCGCTCTTGCGGGTGTTTGCACGTCGCCGGCTTCTCTTCTTTCTTCTTCTTGCACTCATGCTCAACTCAATGCGTGGGTCGTGACGTCCGGTCAGGATTTCTTGCCGCTGCCGTCACCCTTATGTATGAGGTATACCACTTCGGCGCCCGCGGCATCCGCGATCTGTTCCAGTTCCTGTTTCCGAATGTGGTCGGTATAGATCTTGACGTCGCCGCCGCTCACGCCGACGACTCGAAAGCGGGGCTTCTTTTCGCCCTCGCCCATCTTGCGTCTCTCACGGACAAAGATTTTAGTGGCCATGATGATCCCCTTTCTATACAATTTGTATTTTGATGATATAAAACTTTTGTCCTTAACAACGATATCAATATATATACTTTAAGGATATATGTCAAGAAAAAAAAAGACGCCTGGGAGAGGTCGCCAACCGGGTTCCGGAAAGCAAGAGCGCTATATTCAACCCTCTATCCTGATGGGACTCTACTCAAAGCCCTCTTACGGTTATGAACTGATTCAGAATATCCAGCGATTCGGGTTTGTGGAGGGCCACGCACCGCCGGGCATGATCTACCGCCACCTGCGCCAGATGGAGGAAGAAGGCCTGGTCTCTTCCCAATGGGATACCGGTGGAACCGGCCCTGCCAAACGGATGTATCAGATCACTGCCGACGGTAGGGAGATCCTTGCCGGCTGGGTTGATTACATGGAGAGGCAGGCCCACGACCTCATGGAATTCATCAAGGTATACCGGGCGGCCAAGGCCCACGAGCAAAAAGACAAATAAGGCGCGATTGGGTCACAAAAGCCTGGATGTTTTTGGGAGTGTCATTCCAGCGAGAGCCGGAATCCATTGATTTCAGAAGATACTGGATACCGGATCGAGTCCGGCATGAGGACTTTAGAGTCTCTGAGAGAGCAGTCTGAGTGATCAGGTAATATAAAGTAAATAATCGTTTTTTATTTCCATGTTTTCAGGGTGTGCGAGAAGCATCAAGCCTTCGTATGCCCGGTTCGTGCTGTCCCTTCCTTTTTTTCCGATCCAGCGTCTCCCACCGGCCGTCACCAGTTGGAGCGACTCCCAGCACGGCTCGACCGCTCCAAAGCCGTGGACGCAGCCAGCCTCGGTTGTGAACGATGTCCTCGGGGGCCGGGAAGGCCGCGTCCCGATCCAGGGAGACCACCCTAATTCCGGAGAGCTCCAGGTCCGACACCGAAGCGGACTCCGGAAAGCTGCGCAGTCCTCCGAACTCGATGAATCGCCCACACCACCCGTAGGCCGTCAACCCCACGGCAGCCGCTGAACCGATGATCCCGTCGTTTGTGCCGCCGTGGCCTGAAAGATGGACGTCTCGGGCGGCAGCAAGGGCCTCTTTCTGACCGACGACCTGGTGGGTGCATCTTCTGCCGAACTCGATCAGTTGGGGCAATGCCGGGTCATCCGCCCTAGCGACACACAATCCGGGATCACTACCTTCAAGGGCAAGGCACTCGATATGGGCGACGGCCTTCTCAATAATCTGGCTCATCGAGGATCCATTTTCCACATCGACGATCGCACAGGCCGAGCTGTTATGTGATGTGAACGGCACATCGGGATGCACCAGGAGCTGTTGCCGAACCACGCCCCAGAGACGACTTCCGGCTGGCAGTCCCCTCTCAAGGTGCCGCGCGAGCCTGCCGGTTCCGCGGTCGGCGTCGGGTGTGTCCGTGTCGTCAAAACCCACATATACTCGCATGACTATCCTCCCGAATCGCCGGTAAAACGCGTCTCCCGGCCTGAATCCTTATCCGATGCCGCCCAACCAGCCTTTCGGACGCAAAACGGGTCACGGAATGCGAAACAGCGCCGAGGATTCTTATACGTCATGTCCTACTTTGCATGGCAAGGTCGTTTTAATCTTTATTTTGTCTGGCATTCAATTTCAATGAAAAAATTGTTGACCAAAAAAAACCTATATGGATATATAAGCAGAGTTATGGCCTTCGGATATCATCGGCGCCGCACAAAAATGAACCTGTAACCAAATCCATAGGACGGGTTTTTAAAGGAGGGAGGGGAGAATGAAAGCGCAAAATCAAGCGGTTAGATCCATCATCCCAAAAAGTTGGAGCAAAGGCCTTGTGGCCCTCCTTGCCGTGGTGGGGGCGCTATTCTGGGGTATCTTCGCCATGACCCCCGTCTGGGCGGAGGATAAGAGTGTCGCAGAAGAGATCCTCGATATCCTGAAGGAGAAGGGTGATATTTCGGATCAGCAGTACGATACCCTGAAGAAAAAGGCCGACGCCGAGAAAAAGGCGCAAGAGCCTGAGTGGAACTTCTATTGGAAAAACCGGTTCAGGCTGGAAAGCAAGGACAAGCAATTCAGGTTAGATTTCGGCGGACGCCTCACGCTCGATGCCGGCTACATCGGGGCGGACGAAACGGTCGAGGCGGCGTTTCCGAATGAGACCGGTTGGGGGACGGAGATCCGCCAGGGAAGATTGTTCTTTGAAGGCCTCGTCTATGACGCGTTCGAATTCAAGACGGAATACGATTTTGCCACGGGCGGCTTTTTCACGGACGTCTATATGGGATTCCGGAAGATTCCCGGTATCGAGACCCTCCGGTTCGGACACTTCAAGGAGCCTGTCTCACTCGAGCAGCTCACCAGCCGCAAGTACATCACCTTTATGGAGCGCTCCTTGCCCGATTCGGCCTTTGTGCCGAGCAGGAATATGGGTATCATGGCGTTCAGCAACGCCTTCGATGAGCGGATGACCTGGTCGGTGGGGGCCTTCCAAGAGACGGACGGTAATGCCTTTTCCTTCAATAGCTTTTCCGACTGGAATATTTCCGCTCGCGTGACGGGTCTGCCCTGGTTTGTGGATAAAAAGAAACTGCTCCACCTCGGCCTGTCCTACAGCCACAAATTCGGCAACGAGGGTGAAACCACTCGCCCCTATAGCTCACCACCGGAATCTACTATTTCACTCAACAGGCTTGTCAATACCGGTGCACTCCCTTACCAGGATGTGGACTTGGTCAACCCCGAGATCGCGTTAGTATATGGGCCCTTCTCGTTCCAGGGTGAATACTACTACAACATGGTGAACTCCACGCCGGATAACGATCCCGTTTTCAGCGGCTACTACGCATTGGTGAGCTATTTCGTCACGGGTGAAAGCCGGTCCTACAATCCCTACTGGGGCACCTTCACGCGGATCAAGCCCAACCGGAACTTCCATCCTACCAAGGGCGGCCTTGGCGCGATTGAGCTGGCTCTGCGCTACTCCTATCTCAATCTGAATTACGAGGACACTCAGGGCGGCGTCGAGCGGGACTGGACGTTCGGCATCAATTGGTATGCCACGCCCAACACCCGTTTCACCTTCAACTACATCAGAGGAAACGTGGAGGACCGCACGACGGGCGCTGCGATACCTGACGGAGATGTCGACATCTTTCAGGGGCGCATCCTGCTTGACTTCTAGGTGCGTGGCCCGCACCCGGGTCCACCGGGTGCCGGGCCCGGCTTGCGGACGGTGTCGCACCGGCTCTCGGAAAAGGATCAGGGCCTATCCGGATGACGCCGTGAAAGACACAACACCGTTACAACAAAACGCATATCAGCGGAGAGGAGGCACGTGATGAAAAGATTCCTCTGTATTCTAACGCTTTCGCTCCTTGTCGT
>CAZAGT010000057.1:9636-19090 GCA_964484515.1 uncultured Desulfobacteraceae bacterium
GCGCCGACGAGGTCATCAAGATGTCCACGACCACGAGCACCGAAAACTCGGGGCTGCTGGATGTGTTGCTGCCGGCGTTCAAGGCGGAGACCGGCATTGCCGTCAAGGTGATCGCCAAGGGGACCGGCGCGGCCATTCGGGACGGTATGGACGGCAATGTGGACATCATCTTTGTGCATGCCAAGGCGCGCGAGGAGAAATTCGTGGCCGAAGGATACGGCGCCTACCGCTTGGGGGTGATGCATAACGATTTCGTGATCATCGGCCCTCCTCGCGACCCGGCGGGCATCAGGGGCATGGATGATGCGGCCGCGGCCATGAGGAAGATCGCACGGGCCAAGGCCCTCTTCGTTTCGCGCGGCGACGACAGCGGCACTCACACCAAGGAGCAGGCCCTCTGGAAGGCGAGCGGTCTCAGGTTGGAGTCCGAGACCACTGAAATCGTCAAGAAGGGCAAGAAAACGAAGCTGACCTTCCTGCACCCCCCGGGACTCGGTGAATGGTACCTCTCGATCGGGCAGGGCATGGGCAAGGTCATCCTCTTTGCCGAGGAAAAGCAGGCCTATACCCTCGCGGACCGGGGGACCTATCTCAAATACAAGTTCGGTCGCGATCAGGGGCTTCAGCTTGACATCCTCTGTGAGGGGGACCCGGAGCTCTACAATCCCTATGGCATCATCCCGATCAGCCCGAAGAAGTACCCCCATGTGAACTTCAAGGCGGCGCAACGCCTGGCGAAATGGCTCGTCGGGCAGAAGGCTCAGGCCCTGATCGCCAACTACAAGATCGAGGGCCGACAGGCCTTCTTTCCCGACGCCATCCCGGATGCAAAATAGTCCTCAAGAGGGGTCAAAATGAGACGGTATCTGAACACGTTCCTTTGGATGTGGGCGGGCGGGTTCCTGGTGCTAACCGCCGGAACCGCATTTAGCGGTGATGATTGCAAGGCGGTGTACGGTAGCGGTCCAAACCGCTTCACCGTGGCCACCGCGAGTCCCGGGGAACTCGGGCTGTTGAAGGCGCTTGCTGAAGCCTTCAGTGCGAAATACGGGACTCAGATATGCTGGAGGAAGGCCGGTTCGGGGAAGTCCTTGAGCTTGCTCAAGGCAAGAGAGACGGACGTCGCTCTTGTACACGCCCCGGCGGCGGAGAAGAAGGCTGTAGAGGAGGGTTGGGCTGTCAAGCGGACGTTGATCGGATCGAATGAATTCTACATTGTAGGGCCGAAGGATGATCCGGCCGCCATTCAGCAAGCAAAGACGGCGGCCGAGGCCTACGCCAAAATCGCAGGGGCAAGGGCGAGATTCCTCTCTCGCGGCGACAATTCGGGTACCCACAAAAAGGAGATGTCGATCTGGCAAATGGCGGGCATTGAACCAGCCGGAGACTGGTACATCGTCACCAAAGACTTCATGATGGCCACCTTGAAGAAGGCGAACGCGGTCGGGGGCTACTTCATGGTAGATAGCAGCACCTGGGTGGCGGGTAAGCGGCAGTTGCCCAACTTGAACGTGCTGTTTAAGGGAGACCCCGTGTTGATCAACACCTATCACGGCCTCTGCCAGCCCGAAGGCGCCACCGAGGGGCAGAACTATGCGTCCCTGTTCATCGATTTTCTACAGTCAGGGGAAGGGCAGGGTATTATCGGCAGTTACGGGAAGGCCCTTTACGGGGCGGCGATGTATAATGACGCCGAATACGCCAAGCGATTTGATCATTGAGGCCGATACGGGACAAAACGGGCAAGACGGTTTCCTCCTAATGCCTTAGAAGCTTTTGCAGGTTATTCAGGGGAAGGGTGTTGACCACGTCTCGTCGTTCCAGCCATCCTCTCCTGGCCGTGGCGATGCCGAAATACATCCACTCCAGGTGGCCGACCCGGTGGGCATCCGTCGAGATCGCGACCTTGATCCCCTTTTCCTTGGCCCTTCGGCAATTGAGGTCCGACAGGTCCAGCCGTTCCGGATAGGCATTCAATTCGAGAATCGCTCCATTGGCCTTGCAAGCGTCCATCACTCTGGTCATGTTGACAGGGTAGGGCTCGCGCCGCCCGATAAGCCTGCCGGTCGGGTGAGCGATGATATCCACGTGGGGATTCTCGATCGCCTTTATGATCCGCCTGGTGATCTCGGCCTCCGATTGGGCAAAGCCGCTGTGAATGGAGGCGACCACCAGGTCCAGCGCTTCCAGGATGTCATCCTCGAGGTCCAACCGACCGTCCGATCGGATATCCACCTCAATGCCGCTGAGGATTCGGAAGGGCTTGAATTGCCCGTTCAATCGCTCGATCTCCTCTTTTTGGC
Source organism: uncultured Desulfobacteraceae bacterium (assembly GCA_964484515.1). Taxonomy (GTDB): domain Bacteria; phylum Desulfobacterota; class DSM-4660; order Desulfatiglandales; family HGW-15; genus CAZAGT01. Next base: position 11,940 of record CAZAGT010000057.1, read on the forward strand.
GTAGGAGTCTCTCCGGCCCGAGGCCATGGGCGATGGCTACGGCCGGGGAGTGGTCGCAAATAGCGATGTAGCGGTACCCCCGGTCCCTGGCCGAGCACGCCATTTCTTCCACGGTGTTGTGGCCATCGGTCCAATCCGAGTGGACGTGAAGGTCACCCCGTATGTGCTTCAACTCGATCAAGGCCGGCAGCCGATGCTCCTGAGCCGCTTCGATCTCGCCTTGATCCTCCCGCAGCTCCGGTGGGATGTAAGCCAGCTCGACGGCCTCGAACACCTCCTTTTCCGTCCTCCCGGCAATCCGTGTATCTCGCTGAAAGACTCCGTACTCGTTTATCTTAAGGCCCTTTTCAAGGCCCAGCGACCTGATCCGGATGTTGTGGGCCTTGGACCCCGTGAAATAATGACAAGCTGCCCCGAAGCTCTCGGGTTGAACGACCCTCAAATCGGCCTGGAAACCATCCTTCGTGATGATACTCGATTTGGTTTCTCCCTTGGCGAGCACCTTATCGGCCTGGGGTAAGCGGACAAAGGCGTTCATTACACGCACCGCATCCTTGGAGGCCACCAGGATGTCAATGTCCGCGACCGTATCCCGCATCCTCCTCAAGGAGCCGGCCAGGATAACATTCTTGACCCCCTTCTGTTTCTTCAGGCGCTCCAGAATGGCCTCTGCCTGCGGGTACACCAGGGCCAAGGGGAGCCTCTCCTTGTACTTCTGTGACTGCTGGATGCCCTGTAGGATGGTTTGCTCCACCTTGGCGCCCAGCCCGTGGAGCGTCTTCAGCTTTCCTTCCTCCGCGGCCTTCCTGAGGGCCTCGACGGTCTTGATGCCCAGTTCATCGTAAACGAGCTTCGAATGTTTCGGGCCCATGCCTGGGATCTTTAGGAATTCAGTCAGAGGAGCGTATTCAGATTGTTTGAGCTCTTCGTAGTATTCGGATTTCCCTTGTTCCAGAAGCTCTGCGAGTTTTTTGGCAATCCCGGCCCCGATTCCCGGTAGCTTTGCGATCTGAGTAGGGTCCTCCACGGCACTAAGCTCATGGGTCAACCCTTCGACGGTCTGGGCAGCCCGGACATAGGCCCTGATCTTAAAGGGGTTTTCGCCCTGAATGCTCAGGATCTCGGAGATGTGGATCAGAATGCGAGCGATCTCTTGATTGGTCATCCAGCAGGAGCTCCGGTAAAACCGTGGGGTTTGCGCATGATCGACAAGGGCACGGGCTGCGGTTCATTCGCCTTCGCCTGGATACCCCGCAGCTTGCTGCGGAGAGCTTCATTGCCTGATCAGCTCTCTGAATTCGTCCTCGTTGAGGGTCTTTATGCCCAATCGGGATGCCTCGTCATACTTGGAGCCGGGATCCTTTCCCACGACGACGAAGTCCGTTTTTCGGCTGACGGAAGAGGCCACCCTCCCACCCCGTTGTTCAATCTGTTTGCGGGCATCAGCCCGTGTCAGGGACTCCAATGCCCCGGTCAAGACGAATCTTTTTCCCATCAGGGGGGTCGTTTTTCTCTCGACCTTTTCCACCGGGAATCTCACCCTTCCTTTTGCCATCTTTTCAAGGATCCGGAGATTCTTGGGGTTACGAAAGAAATTGGTTATGCTTTCGGCCACGATCGGGCCGATTTCGTGCACCTGGCCCAACTCGTTGACATCCTGTCTGCTCAACGTATCGATGGATCCAAAGTGTTTGGCCAACACGCCGGCCAGATGATAACCCACATTCCGGATGCCGAGGGCAAAGATGAGATTGGTCAAGGCGGGCGTACGGCTCTTGTCGATGGCGTTGAGGAGGTTCTCAGCCAGCTTGTCCCCCATGCGTTCCATCTTCATGAGGTCGTCTTTTTTCAGGAAGTAGAGGTCGGCCTGGTCCTTAATGATGCCCTTATCGACCATCTGTTCCAGGAGCTTGTATCCCAGGCCGTCCACGTCCATGCCACCCTTGGAGACAAAGTGTGCCAGATTCTCTTTGATCTGTGCCGGGCATGCAATCCCGGTGCACCGATGAATGGCTTCGCCTTCGGCTCGTTCGACCCTCGAGCCGCAGACCGGGCATTGGGACGGCAGTTGGAAAGGCCTCTCACGGCCGGACCTTTTCGACGGGATGACCTTTACGACCTCGGGAATGACATCGCCCGCCCTCTGGACGACAACCGTGTCGCCAATCCTCACATCCTTCTTCCGGAGTTCATCCTCATTGTGCAGGGTGGCCCGACTCACCTCAACACCGCCGACCCTGACCGGATCCAGGAGGGCAACAGGTGTCAAGGCGCCGGTTCGGCCCACACTGACGATGATATCCCTTACGCGCGTATGCTCCTGCTGGGGCGGGAATTTCCACGCTACCGCCCACCTCGGACTCCGGGAGAGCTCTCCCAGTTGGCGCTGCAATGCGAATTCATTGACCTTCACCACGATGCCGTCGATCTCGTAAGAGAGATCATTCCTGACGTTCAGGATTTCTCGATAGTAGGCCTCCACCTCCCGCACATCCTCGCAGAGCTTTGCATGGCGGCTTTTTCTGAAGCCAAGGGTCGCTAACAAAGACATGACCTCCCAGTGGTCGGTCGGAGATAAACCCTCGATTCGACCGGCTCCGTAAGCGAACATGTTGAGGGGCCTCGTATTCGTGACCTTGGGATCGAGCTGTCTGACGGATCCCGCGGCGGCGTTACGGGGATTGGCAAACAGCGGTTCACCCCCGTCGGCCCTTTCACGATTCAGTCTTTCAAAGTCCGCCTTGTTCATGATGATCTCTCCCCGTACCTCGATCAGGTCCGGGATCGGATGCCCTAGAAGACGTAGGGGGATCGACTTGATTGTCCTGAGGTTCTGCGTGACATCTTCGCCCGTGATCCCGTCACCCCGGGTCGAGCCCAAGACCAGGTTCCCTTTTTCGTAGACGAGCTCAACAGCAAGCCCATCAAACTTGGGCTCTACGGCATATATAATCTTGATATCGGGATTCTGGGCGAGCTCGCGGACCCGGCGGTCAAAATCGAGAAACTCCTCTTCAGTATTCGCCTTGTTCAGGCTCAGCATCGGGAGGCTGTGCCTGACCGTCCTGAATTCGTCCAACGGGGAGGCACCAACCCGTTGGGTGGGGGACTCCGGCGTGACGAGCGAAGGGTACTTCTGCTCTAACCCGAGCAACTCATCGAACAGCTTGTCATACTGAGCATCGGAGATCTCCGGGCTGTCCAGGACGTAATACCGATAGTTGTGATGATCGATCTGTTCCCGCAGTCGTTGGATCCTCTCGATCGTTTTGTCATCAGGAAAATTCATGGCGAAGTCTCGTTGAGCACGTTGTGGGAATTTTCATCCAGGAGGCCAATATAGTCTCGGGGCTGGGGGCTTTTCAAGACGATTTTGGCATGGTTGCCTAAAACCTTGACCGGCCGGACGGGAAGATTTAGTCTTCGAAGCCATTATCAGATAATAGGATTTCGCGAGAAGCAGAGATTGTCTTTGCTGCCGGCTTGGACAGTGGCCCTTTTTTCTCAGGCAGGAATCATGGGAGGAGAACATCATGACGGAAAAGCAGGATACAGAGAATCTGGAAGCGGCGTTGAAGGGTTACAAAGAGGAGATTTTGCCCGTCAACAAGGGGTCGTTGACACTGCAAAGGGATCTCTATTTCATGGGTACAACCCAACGCGGGTACGAAGTAGAGTTCGATCCGAGATACGAGGAGGGGTGCTCCCCGACCGAAACTCTGCTCCTCAGCCTGGCAGGATGTATTGCGATTGATCTGGTCAGCATCCTCAGAAAGATGCGTTGCGAGGTCACGAAGTGCGAGATCGATGCTGAGGGCGCCCGCAATTTGGATCCGCCCCAGTACTACAAATCCATGAGCTTGATGATCCACCTCTCCGGCGAAGGAATCACCCCCAAGAAGACTGATCGAGCGATATCCCTATCGCGAGATAAGTACTGCTCGGTGTATCACTCCCTGCGAAAGGACATGGAATTAAATATCGCCTATGACATAAACGCGAATGCCGAATAACGAAGAAAAGATGCGTCGATTCAGTCCTTCAAATGAAGATATTGCCGACGTGCTCGAGCGCGTCGCTGCACTACTTCACGCGCAGGACGCGAACCCGTATCGCGTGAACGCCTATCGACGGGCGGCCCGAGTCGTTGAACGCGCCGAAGAGCCGATCGCTCAACGAGCTGATCCGGTGGATGGCAAGAAGCTGGAGGATTTGCCCGAGATCGGTCCGAGTATCGCGGGGTCCATCAGGGAGTTTGTTCACACCGGACACCTTCGTCTTCTGGAACGTTTGGAAGGGCAGGTCTCGCCGGAGGATCTCTTCACGACGGTGCCGGGCATCGGCGAGGAGCTGGCGCACCGCATCCATTCAAAACTCGACATTGAAACCCTAGAGGAGCTCGAACTTGCGGCCCACGACGGTCGTCTCGAGAGGGTCCCGGGTGTGGGCGAGCGCCGCGTCAAGGGAATTCGGGATTCCGTTGCCGCCATCCTATCGCGCTCAAGCAGACGGCGTGCCAGGAGACTTCGTCATCTTGAGACGGGCGGGCCCGCGGCCAAGGACGTCGGCCCCGTAGGGCGTCCGTCTGTCGCCGCCATCCTGGCCGTGGATGAGGAATATCGCCAGAAGGCCAAGGCAGGCAAATTGAAGACCATTTCGCCGCGCCGATTCAATCCGGAGGGCAGGTCTTGGCTTCCGATATCTCACACCGAAAAGGAAGGCTGGCATTTCACAGCCCTCTTCTCAAATACGGCCCGGGCCCATGATTTAGGTAAGACTCAGGATTGGGTCGTTGTCTATTTTGAGCGGGATGGCCATGAAAACCAATGTACGGTCGTTACCGAGCACCAGGGGCCCTTAAAGGGCCGCCGAGTCATCCGTGGCCATGAAAAGGAATGCCTTGGATATTACGGAGAACGGGGAAGGGATGACAGACCTGAGGATTGGACAGAAGGGTGAAAAAGAGATCGTCGTCAAGGCCGAAGACCTGGCCAGTCATACAGGCAATATCGGCGCCGACGTCCTTTCAACGCATCGGATTGTCCTCTTAATGGAGCAGGCCGCTCGTGCGGCCATTGAAGGTTGTCTGCCGCAAGGAACGATCACGGTCGGCAGAGGGATCCGGATGAGACATGTCGCTGCTACTCCCAAGGGCGCCAAGGTCCGCGGCGAGGCCGAACTGACCAGGATTGAAGGGCGCCGGCTGTTTTTCGATATTAAAGTACACGATCCGTTTGAAAAGATTGCCGAGGGTCAGAACGAACGCTTCATTATTGCCTTAGAGAAGTTTCGGGAGAGGGTGGAGGCGAAACATACACTGCAGAAACAGAAGCAGTGAGGAGTTTCAGATGACGGTATATTCCTACTCCAGACTGAGCACTTACCTGCAATGCCCACTGCGGTTCAAACTCAAATACATCGAGAAGGCGGAGCCGGAGTTTGAACAGACGGTGGAGGCCTTTCTTGGGAGCACCGTCCATACGGCGCTGGAGAAGTTGTACCGGGATCTCAAATACCAGAAAATAATGAGCCTGGAGGACGTGCTCACCTTCTACGGCCAGGAGTGGACGGAGAACTGGAACGAAGATATCAAGATCGTCCGAGCGGAGTACGGGAACGAGAATTACAGGAGAATGGGGGAGAAATACCTGAGCGACTATTACCGTCGTTTTGAACCCTTCAATCAAGAGACTCATATTGCCCTAGAGAAGAGAGTATTCATACGCTTCGGCTCGGACAACAGGTACCAACTTCAAGGTTTTATCGATCGGCTTTCGTGTACGTCGGATGACACCTATGTTATCCACGACTACAAGACGTCAGCCACGCTTCCGAGCCAAATCGAGGCGGATGAAGACAGGCAATTGGCCCTGTACGCTGTTGCGGTCAAAGAACACTATCGGGATTGCCGCAATCTAAAACTGGTGTGGCATTACTTGGCATTCGATAAGGACGTGATCTCCGAGCGAACGGACGCTGAGTTGGAGGAACTCGAAGTGGAGATCGGTATGCTCATCGATCAGATCGAAAGCGCCGTCGATTTTCCACCGCAGAGATCGGCTCTCTGCGACTGGTGCGAGTACCGGCCACGGTGTCCCTATTTCAGCCACCTCTATAAAACCGAGCGACTATCGGCCGAAGAGCGCCCTCTTGAGGAGGGGCACAGACTTGTGGACCTGTACATGTCGGCCAAACAAAAAGAGGCTCAGATCAAGGATGAGATCGAACGACTTCGCGCGGCCATCTTGGCCTACGGTGAAAGGGAGGGCATGGAGATCTTGTACGGTAGTGCCCACAAGGCCAGGCTCTGGTCCAGGCGATGTGTCCGCCTTCCAAAGAAGGAAGATCCTCAATCTGCTGAGCTGACGGACATCCTCAAAGGGCTCGGCAAATTTGAGGAGGTTGAGGCCTTGGACACGTGGGCGCTTGCCAAGATCATCGAAGATGAACGATGGCCCGCTGGCATCCTCGAACAGCTCAAAGAATTTTGTCGCTGGGAATGGGTGAAGAAGATCTATTTGAGCAAACGATGAGTCCACGGCTTTTGTTTTGCATTCCATAGCGTGACGTGCTATTGAGTCTCACATCACAGCTTGATCTGTTCTACGGACAGGTCTTGGAGAAAGGAGCCGGCTCATGTTCGATCTTAACAAGGAGGACATGCTCAGCAAAGTGCATCAATATAAATTGGATCGTCCCGACGGCTGGTGCTACATTGCCGTTCATGAAATTATAGCCAGTGAGTCCGCCAAGGTTCATTTCATTGCCGTACCCAATCTTGTTGTACAGCAGACGGAGCAAGCGTATTTTGGTACGGGAAATACGGTTGATGACGCCTTGGCCGACTGTTTGAAAAAGATCAAGCCGGTGGGCATAAGGACCCTATTCCCCAACATCGATGACGCTTACGCGCAAGACGTTGAGTGAATCCCTTCCAAGACGCTGTTTCTCTTATCTGGAGCCTCCTCTCCTGAGGAGACCGTTGTCATGCCCGACCACAGCCTTATGATGTTGCCCGAGGCATGAAAGACGGGTGTCGAAATCGTACCATTCAGGGAGCTTTCTTCTTTGTGAGCGCGCATGCGTGGCGACCCCGATAACGTCCTCTCCCGGTTTCATCCCCTCATCGAGCGCTGGTTTCGAGGGCAGGT
>CAZAGT010000058.1:0-19043 GCA_964484515.1 uncultured Desulfobacteraceae bacterium
CCGGATTACCATCAGCCGGGATACGCCCTTTGCACAGAAGCGTTTTGCAAAGGAGGCGAAGCTGGGCGATATACGGTACCTCTCGGACTACAAACGGGGAGAATTTGGCAGATCGACAGGACTTCTGATCGAAGGTTTTGAGCTGTTGGGGCGAGCCGTGATCCTGGTGGATGGAGATGGCATCGTGCGCTATATTCAGGTCGTGCCGGAGTTGACCGAGCTGCCCGATATGGAGGCGGCGTTTGCGGAGGCCATCCGGCTAGCGGGTGAAGATGCGAAATGATATGGCGGGAAGCCGGCGCCACGATACGGAGTAAGCCTGGCGCATCCTGGAAGGAGATTGAATGGGGATCAAGCTGTTGATTGTTGGTGGCGTTGCCGGAGGTGCTACAGCTGCGGCCCGGGCGCGGAGGTTGGATGAGAGTGCTGAGATTGTGCTATTTGAGCGGGGCGAGCACATTTCCTTTGCGAATTGTGGCCTTCCTTACTATGTCGGCGGCATTATTCCGAAGCGAAACGATCTGTTCGTAACGACTCCCGAAGCGTTTAGGGAGCGATATCAGATCGACATCCGGATCTTCTCGGAGGTCACGGCCGTCCACCCCAGCAGCCGGGAGGTCGAGGTCAGGGATCAGCGGAGCGGGGAGACCTATCGCGAGAGCTACGACAAGTTGATCCTCTCGCCCGGAGCAGAACCGATCAGGCCGCCCCTGGAAGGGATCGAGATAGACAATATTTTTAATTTGCGCAACATTCCCGATTCGGATCGGATCAAGCAGTATGTGGACAAACGGCGGCCCCGTTCGGCCGTGGTGGTCGGTGGTGGCTACATCGGCCTTGAGATGGCGGAGAACCTGGTTCATCGGGGCGTGGAGACGACCATTGTCGAGATCCTCGATCAGGTCATGGCGCCACTCGATTACGAGATGGCGGCTATCGCCCACGCCCATCTAAAGGAAAAGGGCGTTCACTGCGAACTCGGGAATGGTGTCAAATCGTTTTCCAAGCAGGGCGACCGGGTACTCGTATCGACTCAGAATGGCCGTGCCATTGAATGCGATCTGGTCATCATATCGGTGGGGATTCGTCCCGAGAACAGGCTTGCCAAGCGGGCCGGGCTGGAGATTGGTGAGCGCGGCGGAATCAAGGTAGATGCTACGATGAGGACATCCGACGCGCATATCTACGCCGTCGGAGATGCCGTTGAGGTCCGGGACTTCGTGACCGGACAGCCGACCATAACAGCGCTCGCGGGCCCTGCCAACAAACAGGCGCGGATCGCGGCGGATAATGCCCTCGGCAGGAGATCGTTGTTTAAGGGTACGACCGGCACCGCTATCGTCAAGGTGTTCGACTTGACCGTCGCCTGCACGGGGGCCAGCGAAAAGATCTTAAATCAATACAAGTTGCCCTACCTCGTCAGCTATACCCATTCCGGCTCTCACGCCTCATACTACCCGGGTGCTACGAGCATCGCGGTCAAGCTGCTTTTTTCGCCGAGCAACGGAAAGATACTTGGGGCGCAAATGGTTGGCGGTGACGGTGTGGACAAACGGATCGACGTCATGGCGACGGCGATCCGCGGGTCAATGACGGTCTACGATCTCGAGGAACTGGAACTGTCCTATGCCCCCCCTTATTCATCGGCCAAAGACCCCATCAACATAGCGGGCAATGTGGCCGCAAATATCTTGAAGGGGGATGTGGAGAATGTTACATGGAAGGAGCTTGCGAGCCTGAACCCGGACGAGACCGTCTTGGTCGATTTACGCAATAAGGATGAGCTTGAAAAATCGGGCACCATAGAGGGGGCAGTACACATTCCACTCCCTGAATTGCGCCGCAGGGCACAGGAACTCGATAAAGAAAAGACCGTCATCCCCTTTTGTGCGGTGGGTCTACGGGCCTACGTCGGTTATCGGATCCTGGTGCAAGACGGCTTCAGTTCGAGAAACCTGAGTGGGGGCTATCGGACCTATCTGGGAGCGAAAGAAAAGATCATGGCGGAATCCCCGGAAACTCGACTCTGGCTGAGTGAGTAGGCGAAAACGATGAAGGAGTGGTGTCATGGCAAGAAGAGATAGTGGTAATTACGCTCGAAAACACTCCCCTGACCGTAAGGCGAATCCTGCGGTTGCTGAGGCGGTGAATCAAAGGGCGAAGGGGGGGGAAATCGCCTGTGCAATCGCCTTCGATATCGCCAAAGAGCTCGGTGTCACGCCTGATGAAGTGGGGCTGGCGGTGGATCTCGCTGAGATTCGCATTGTCAAGTGCCAGCTAAGGCTCTACGGCTATCAATCCGGCAAAAGTTCTCTGACACCGGCGGATTCCGTCTCGCCTGATTTGGAGGAGGCCATCCGTGATGCCCTGATTGAGGGCCGCTTGACGTGCGAGGCGTCCTGGGAGATCGCGGAGAGATTTGGGATGGCGAAGATGGGTGTATCGTCGGCCTGCGAAGCACTCAAGGTCAAGATCAGCTCTTGTCAGTTAGGGGCGTTTTGAAGCAATAAATCCCCTAACAAAACCGTCTTCGGTAAGACACGGGACTGACCTCAAGGGGTTTGCGATGGACATCAAAGAGAGGATCCTGGCAACGCTGAACTGGGAAGAACCCGATATGGTGCCCCTTACGGTGTACGACTGGATGTTACCCCGTGGGGAGACGGGACGGCGACTGCGCCAGTTGGGTGTCGGACTGGTCCTGCGACCGCCGGCACACCGCGTTGACCATCGGGAGGTGGAAATCATCAGCAAGGAGTACTGGGAGAACGGTCGCAAGTTCATTCGTAAGACCATTCATACCCCGGTAGGAGATGTCTGGCAGACGTTGGAACCGGACAAGAGCGGGTATGAACCCAATTTTTGGATAAAGGAACACTTCATCAAGGGCCCCGAAGACTATCCGGTCATGGAATTCTATGTAAAGGACGCCGTCTATCACGACAATTACGAATACATTCGGGAGGCCAAACGCAGAATTGGCGGGGATGGCCTCGTTTATGTCCGGGTTGCCAAGGTGCCCATTCAGGAGATGCTATACCAGATGATGGGCATGGAGCGTTTCAGTTTTGACTACTATCAACAGAGAGACCTTTTTGATTCGCTGCACAACACCATGCTGGAGAGATATGAAGAGCTTTTCGCATTTGCGGTCGACGCGCCGGTGGAATTGTTACTATTCGGTGACAATATCACGAGTGACGTGGTAGGTGAGGAGCGTTACCGAAATTACTGTATGCCGGTGTACAAGCGCCTGAAGTCCCTTGCCGACGGTACTGGAAAGAAGTTAGGCGTTCATATGGACGGCCGGCTGGCGCGCCTGACAGAAGCTATCGGTGAATCGGAATTCGATGTGATGGAGGCCCTCACGCCCCCACCGATGGGTGATGTTTCAGTAAAAGAGGCTCGCGAAGTTTGGCCTGACAAGTCCCTATGGATCAATTTCACGAGTTCGGTTCACCTCGAGAAATCAGAAGCGATTGAAGCGCACACCAGACAATTGCTGGAAGAAGCCGGTAGCAAGCGAGGTTTTGCCATCGGGGTGACCGAGGACGCCCCCTTTGAAGATCTGGAACGGAGTCTGGCCGTCATAACAAACGTTCTCAAAGACTACTCCTAAAGCTTCTACCCTCCAGCCCCGAAGCCGGAGGAAAATGGAATGTTGACCACCCTTTTGTCCCGTTCATGCTCCTCTTTCGCCATTGTTTTCCTTTGCATCTTAACTCATCAATATTACTTGACATTTCATCATCAATCCGGTATAAAGAACATCTTGCAGCTATCTGCTGCCAGATCGCAGGCCGCCGGCGCGAAGTCAGGACGCCTGCGAGACATACCAAACCAAGATGGCTAAACCAGAGTGAATCGAGATGTTACCGCTCCTATTCATCCTAAGCGTCATCGGACTTAGCGTATACGTTTCCACCTTTTTCGTTTCCGAGGTGACCTTCTTTACCTATTACGTCGGTGGAGTGATAGGCATGTTCGTAAGCGGCATAGTCCTTGAGATCTGGATCCGGCGAAAGCGAAAGCAGGAACAAGGGGAGTAAAGGCCGAATCCCAATCGTCACGGCTTTGCCCGGCTGCCGCCCATCTTCAATTTCATTTGATCGCCCGTTCGAAACCCACGTTCACGAACCGGTTAGGGGTCAAAATACATGGTGAAACTGAATTCCTTTGAGATCGCGAAGCAACAAATCGACGCGGTCAAGCCGTATCTGGATGCGCGCGCCGATATCGTGGAGATGTGCAAGCACCCCAAGAGAGAAATCGCCGTGAATTTTCCTGTCAAAATGGATGACGGGACCTTGAGGATCTACGCGGGGTACCGCGTTGTCCACAATCCTGCTCTGGGGCCGGGCAAGGGCGGCATCCGCTATCATCCCGACCTGAACCTGGACGAGGTTCGCGCCCTGGCGATGTGGATGACATGGAAGACGGCGATCGTAAATATCCCTTTTGGGGGTGCGAAGGGAGGCGTCCGGTGTGATACCAAGGCGATGTCGTCGCAGGAAGTCGAGAATCTGACGCGCCGTTTTACCTGGGAGATCGCTCCGTTCATCGGCCCTGAAAGCGATATCCCCGCGCCTGATATGTACACGAACCCACAGGTCATGGCATGGATCATGGACACCTACAGCATCCTGAAGGGGTACTCGGTGCCGGGTGTGGTTACGGGCAAGCCTCTCGAGCTGGGCGGCTCTCTCGGACGACTGGAGGCCACCGGCAAAGGAGTGTTCATTACGGCCGCCGAAGCAGCGAAGCATCTCGGGCTGTCCTTACAGGGAGCGAAGGTCGTTATCCAGGGCGCCGGCAACGTGGGTGGTGTTGCGGCGCAACAGTTTAGGCAGGCCGGGGCCAAGATTATTGCGGTGAGCGACTCCAAGGGTGGCATTTATAACCCGAAAGGACTCAACGTCGATCAGGTCATCTCGTGCAAGAACCGCTATCAATGCTTCCTGACGAAGGAGGTCGACGCGGAGGAGGTCACGAACCAGGAACTCCTGGAGTTACCGTGTGACATCCTCGTGCCGGCCGCCCTTGAAAACCAGATCGATCACCAAAACGCACCAAAACTGCAATGCCGAATCCTCGCAGAGGGTGCAAACGGCCCAACAACCCCGGATGCCGACGACATTCTCTTCGAACGCAACATCTTCGTGGTTCCGGACATCCTTGCCAACGCCGGCGGCGTTACGGTATCCTATTTCGAATGGGTTCAGAATCTTCAGGAACTCCTTTGGAGCGAGCAAGAGGTTTCGGAGCGGCTCGAGAGGATCCTTAAACAGGCATTTGCAAAAACCCTAAAGATTGCAGAGGAAAAGAAGGTGCATATGCGCACAGCCGCTTACATCTTGGGCGTTGGTCGGGTCGTGAAGGCCATGACCCTGCGCGGCATATATCCATAACGCTCTATCGGCATACGACGCTTTGGAGGCTAGGCAAAATCACGGTGAGGCAGAAGATCATGTTGCATAGTATTAGGGTGACGGTTTTCGTGGGCTTGACCTTGTTGCTGACGTTGGTTTGCGCAGCGGAGGAATCGGCTCAAGAACAGGAACGTGCGCGCCGCAAAGAAGCCTGGGACCCCAATCCCGAGCATCGGGTCAATATCCAGCCGGACATCTTCGATTCCGAAGGGGTGGACGTTCCCCTGAAGCTCGTTTTCAATTACCCGAAAGTCGTGCAGATCAACCAGCTGGTTTCTCTGAGGGCGACCGTCAGTCACACCCTGCCGATAACGCTTCGCGATGTACGCTTTCGCGTCAAATTCCCGTCCCAGGTTCGAGTGGTGGCCGGCGACACGTCCTGGGCCGGAAGCCTAAGCAACAAGGATATTGGGGAAATTAGCACCGTGGCCCGATTTCCCCTGGTGGGGAACTACGAGGTCCAGTACGTGATCGATGGATTGACGGACGAGGGCCGCTTTTCGCAGGAAAGCAGGATCATGATCGAGGTTAAGAAGTAAAAAGCCGGTCCCAGGGGTTAGGGTTCAGGGGCCGGAACGTCATGCTGAGCGCTGATTACTCCCTGATTCCACCTCTGCTCAATGGAGGTAAAATGTCTTGAAGAAGGTCATCGAAGTGATAAAACGCAGCTTGTTGCTTACTGCGATTGCCGGGCTGATTCTGTCCGGGGCCGCCTACGGCCAGACCGTCGAAAGGTATGCCCCTGACGGTCGAGATCGATGGAGAGACCCTCTGAAGTTTGATGAGATGGGTGATTACGAGGGGATCCCGTTTGAGGCTGGGAACTTCGACGCAATCCAGAGAGGCATGACCGAAGAAGAAGTTCTGGAGCTATTGGGCAAACCTCTCCATGTGAGGATGATCAAACGCCCCAAGCGGCGTTGGAGAATCTCCTATTTCTATCCTGACAACCACGTGGTGAACCTCTTCCAGGGACACGTGGTCGGCAAGGAAAAGGGGGCCTCGACACCGGTATTTACTGTCGACTGAAACGAAGGTGAATAGGCTGAAGCTGGAAGGCTGTTAGGACACATCATCCTCCAACCATCGGCCTTCCACCTAGCACCCTACAGATGTCGAATGAAACTAAGAATCGTCGAAAGCGAGAAGTGCATGCTGTCGGCGGGGCCGTCAGGGGGTGTGCACTCTCAGCGTCGCAACTCCCAATGCTCAGGAGCTCGTTAACGCCCCCAAAACCAATCATTCGTCCCCAAATAGGCACCGAAGAACATCTTCGATCGAGAGTTTGTCCTCTGGGACTACCGCATAACCCCTAACAAGAATATGGTGCCGTTCAAAGGCCGCGGGAGCTGCTGTTGCGGCGCTGAGAGTGCACCCCCTGACGGCCCTAAATGCAATGCGGAAAATTGCAACCCCGTTCTTTTGGGCGCCTGAACCCAGCCCATGTATGAAGATCAGCAGCTTATAGCCTTCATCAATCGGCCTGCCCGTTTCAAAGCCTCCGATCAGGAAAGACTCTTCAAAGAAATCAATCGCCGGATTCAGATCCAGATCGTCCGATTCCACCGGCAGATCGCCCGTTCCGACCTCCTCTCGGATCCTGATTTTCGTCAGGAACTGACCGATCGGGTCGTCGACCGCCTCTTTTTGACCGAGCGAGAAGGGCGAACCGACCAGAGCGGACTCGACCGCTTCCTCTTTCTGGTCGTGCGCAGCGTCGCGATCGACCTGCATCGGCGAAGAACCGGCAAACGCCGTGCCGCAGAGGAGGAAGGCAAGCAACGTACCTACTCACTCGAGGAGAACGAGCAAGGAGCCGTTCTTGCCCTGTGGGAGGAATTCTATCAGGACAAAGAGGTTCGCCTTGCCATCGCTCAGGAGCTGCTGCCGGAATTCGATGAATTTCTGGACGGATTGCCCCGGAACTGGCGCCTGATCCTCAGGATTTACGCGATGTGGGGTGATCCCTTGACGGATGAAGAGGTCCATGAAATTGCGGCCTTACGGGGTGTCTCTCCAGATCAGATCCGTGAGGAGTTGGCGGCGATCGAGGCGCAACTCGAATCGATCGACGAAAGGAATCGGAAGCTGATGGCCGGCCTGGAAGACGACCTTTCCCTGGAAAAGCGTTATGAAAGGCGCCTCCAGACGCTTGTCGAAGGGGAGCACGAACAGGTCAGGGCGGAGGTTGTGGAGGAAATGGCGAAGATAAGAGCCAGGCGGCAAGCCAAGCTCAAGCGCGGTTGGTCCGCCGTTGAGCCCTCAGCGACGGTGGTCATGGAGTTGATCGGCGCCAATGAGGTATCGAGTGTCGCCAACATACGGACCATACTCTCAAGGGCCCGCAGGAAAATAAGGCGGCATTTCGCGGAGAGGTGTCATGAATTGGTGTAATCCGCGTATATATGGATTAGAGGGATCCTGGGTTCAGGAGAGGTATGAAAGCGAAACAAAAGGCAGGCAAATTAGGTACTCTATCCGCGTTCGTCCGGGCGGCCCTGAAGACCGTTCAACTCGGACGTCCAAAAGACCCCCTCTCGGAATTACAACTCAAAGGACTTGAAAAAAAGGCCTTTGCCCACTTCAAGCAAATCACGGATCAGCATGCGAACCAGGTAGAAGCCCGCGATTCGGGCGAAGGGTTCCTCCTCGCAGCAGCTCCCCGGGTTCGAGGGCAGAGGGGCGAGGCATGGGGCCTCGCCATCGATGAGAATCGGCGCGGGACACTTGTCAAGGTAACCGCGCGGGTCGGGGCTGCCATCAAGACGGATGCGACCCTGAAAGTAACCGTGCCGGAAGTGAAAGGTCTGGTCAAGGAGGGCAAGACCTATCTGGTGACTCCGCCCTCTGAATACCTACAGCAGATCCTCACTGAACGGTTTCAGACCATTCCGTGTCTATCCGGGCTCCGGTTGTACCAGCGGGACGTCAGCGTCGAAATCAGGCCCGAAGGCGACACCCTGAAATTCCTCGATCGGGGGGAAAGCCTGATCCTCGCCGTGATCATTGCCGTGATCAGGGCGGTCACGGAGAAGACCGACCCCAGCGATATCGTCTATTCCGCGGTCGTGGACCACGACGGTAACCTCAAGGCCGTCGGGCTTGTCAAGGAAAAGGTCGATTACATCGCCGGGCTGGGCAATCGTCGCCTGGTCCTTGCATCTGAAAACCAGAGACAGCCAGGTTCCGAAAGGACCCCAAAGACTGAAGCGTGTGTCCTTTGGTTTGATTCCATGAATGACCTGCTCGACGCCCTGTTGGATGTGAAAGTCGGGGGTGAAGAGCTTGAAAGAGGCAGGAGCGTGTTCGCGCCGCCTATGGCATTTGGGCTGCGGCAGGTCTTTGTGGCCGTGCTTGCCATCCTGGCCCTTTTGGGTGCTCCGATCGCCAAGAACCTTTTCTATCCAGCGCACCTGTTCATGATCCAATACCTCAAGGCAACAGACGGAGCACTGCAACTTCGAGCACTTCTCAAGCCTGTGGGCCTTCTGATCGCGGCTGTCTTGCTCGTTAGCTTTGGGCTGCGGTACTTCCTTAACCGTGCTGCCAGGGGCCGTCCTGCGTTTGCCCGTATTACGGGGACGATTCTAAAGGCCATGCAGGCCGCCTTTTATGCCTATTGCGGGATGAATATTCTCTTTCTGGCCGGAACCTACTATGTTCAGCCGGATCATTTCCACCAATACGCCAAGATCGAGTATATCAAAGCCAATCCCTTTTTTCGGCCTCTGACCACCAGCCTCCCGGATCTGCGCTTCAAGGAATTCAATCGGCTTCTGACGAGCGATGACTCGAGCGATCACGCCAAGGCCTTGGATGTGGGCATGGGATACCTTGCTGACGATCCCCGATTCAAGGAGGTCTTCATCGGTCTTGCTACGCTTCTCGTGGACCGTGTGTACAACGCGGAATATGCCCGAACTCTGCTCATCCGGTATATGGAGTACGAAGAATCGATCAGAGAGAGCGACGACGCGAATCAGGACATCGCCGACACGGTGGATGCAGTTAGGACGATCGTGGATTATTACGGATTAAAAGGTTCATCTCCGGGAGGGGAGGAGTTCGAGAGATTCCTCGAAGGGCTTAACACGCGGTATGGGGTGGATTCATGAGTATTGCGGGCAGATTTCCGGCCTTGGCCCTGATTGGTCTGGCGGGTCTTTTTTGCGTGAGCGCCTCAGGGACGGCCTTCTCCGAACAACAGGGAACGCTCAGAGGTAGACTCATCAAGCTCGATGTGGTGGGTTCGCAGGATGTCAGGGTCATGCTGGAGGGCTTCTTGACGAGCCAAAACCTCTTATTGGTAGATGACGATGGCGTCGCCTGCCTGCACGTCAGAGCGTCAAAAGAGGTCGCGGGCCATCCTCGCAATGCGACGGTAAGGTATGTGATCCATACGTTGGAGCTTCGACTGCCGGGCGACGGCCTTGCCTTTTCCACCTTCGATCTTCAAGCGTATGACTACGGTGAGCTGGGCATGGCCGGAAGGAGCGCCCTTCATCTTCTGAGGAGCTATTTGGCGGAAGACGAGATCTTAAAGCGTCGCCTTGGCCGAATTCGAGACGAGGGATACTACGATTTGGGATCGCCCGGCGAGACAGCCGCAACGGAGCTGAAGACGATTGAGCAGGGCCTGCTTGAGTTGGCTCGCAAGATGGAAGCCAATGAGGAGGTCAAGGAACGGCTCCTGAAGCTTGAGAACGAGGTCGCGACCTCGAGTAACGAGATCTTGCGTCTGGCTAGGTCGATCGAGACGGGGCGGGGGCGGATTTCAGAAAGTTCGGTGCGGACGATACTCGATTACCAGAAGCAGATGTTGCGTGCCAAGAAGGCCCCCTATCTCATCTCGCGCCGGTGTCCCGCTGCCGAACAAAGGGCCTACGGCGCCATCAAGGCCGCTTTGATTCGGGTACCGCTTGTGGCGGGTGACGTGTTGACCATCGGAAGCTACAGCATCTTTGCCGAAAATCAGCGCATCGTCTATCCCCATGGGGCGTTTGTCGGACGACCCCGCTTTTTCAGCTCGACAGCCTTACTGAAGCGGAGTTCACTGAGTGAGCTGTTTCAATCGGGACAAGACTACCTCGAGATCGTGGCACTTGCCTTCCATCCGGAAGACCACGCTATCATCGTTTCAAGTTGCGATGCGGACGCCCTCATGTACGCCAACATGAGGGGAGAGTCTCCGAACAAGATCTTTGCGGAAGGTCGAATCGTGGTAGTGCCCGAACTAACTCCGCCGACAGATGAAAATGGGAATCCTTGAGCGTTCACAATTGAGTAGGCCTTTATCCTCAGTTGGTACTTCAGCCTTTGGTCTCAACCTAAATACCTAAGTATTTACACTCTTGGTATCGTTCATCAAGGGGAAAGGAGAGATGGTAACCATGAAAAAGAAGACGGCAATGATGATTGGGCTGCTGTTCATGACAGCAGGTTTCGTTGGGGCGGTTGAAGTTCCGATTAATCCCATTACCCCGGACATCAGGGAGAAAGTACGCGAATCGACCGAACTTGTCGGCCAGGTCGAGGACAGCATGGCCCCTAAAGTGGCCGATTTGGAGAAGATCTACAAGACCTATATGGAAACCTGTGACGGGGCCGAAGGCGATCGAGGGTGTGTAGAGATTCAGAACCAGATCAGGGAAAAATACCGCGACGTTCTTGAAACCATGGCCGAGGACCTGCCGAAAGTCAGGGCGTCGATTAACTCGACTGCCGCCGACCTGGGACGCTCCATCAAATCGAAGACCCGGAACAGGAGTCTACAGGAGATCTATGCCGACCTTGGTAAAAAGGGGACTCCGCCCAAGGTCAGGGGGCCTTTGAGTAAGAAACTCTCAGAACTACTTAGGGCCCTGGGGCCTGCCGGTTTGAACGTGTCGATTCTGGAACTCAGTCTTCAAACGCAGTCGGACCTGATTGCCGCATCAGAAATTTTAAACTACGTGGAGGCCAAGGTGAACAGCCAGAAGATCCTGCTGGATGTCACTCAGGACTTCGGCGTCGTCAGCCCGGAGATGGCCAACGTGATGAGGGGCGTAGCCGATCTTTTCGGGTACGATGTCGATTTCGAGGCGGGGATCGAGCTGGAGGGAGAACAGATCACCAAGGATGATTGGCGGAGTTAAGGGAGGATAACATGAAAAAGGGACTCATCTTAATTATTTCTATACTGTCCATAGTCACGGCCTGTGCAACGCCCCAACCCGCGGTTGTGTCGGAGCCGGAGAACGTGTGTCCATTACCCTCCGGCTATCAGCTCGCACCGGCCATCGAGATGGCGGAAAAGACGTTGATAAGCTGTCCGGAGAAGCTGGACGACGTCTTTGCGGCGCTCGTCAAGATCGCTACCCATAGCCCGGATAAGGAGAACGCCGTCCTAATCCAGGATATGCTCAAGAAGCTTATCGGGATAAACAAGATATCCGAAACCTATTCGAAGAACCTGTACCGGAAGTACTTCTCGCACCGGTTTGTGAGTGTACGTGATACCAAGGTGTATAATCTCCAAGGGGAACTCGATTTCATCAAGGAGGAGCTTAGGAAGGAACTGGCTCTCAAAAAGATCGGATTTGTGGAGTGCTGCAACGATCGCGAGGGATATCGGAAAGTGGAGGCGGAGTATGCCAGGGTTGTCAATTTCATGGAAAATCTCATGCTCAACGAAGAGTACCTTCGCGGTGCATCATAGACCCAAATGTCTTCTCTCAGTCGAGACATCGGAATGAAGCCTATGAATCCCATGAGACCGTTGAGTTCGGGGCTCGTCATCCTGTTGGTGGCCGGACTGGTCGTTGCGCTGTCGACCTATTTGTTGGTTGCCTTGAGCCAGACCGGGTTGATCGCCTTTACCGGTGGCGGTTGGTTGATCAGGGGTTTCAAACTGCTTAAGGATTACCTGGGTTACTCCATCCTGTTCTTTGTGCCGACGTTCCTGGGGTACTGTTACTATTTCATTCGCCTGAGAAGCTCACTACAGGTAGAGCCTGGTACGGCCACGGGGAGGTTGGGCATGGAAGCCGTTCGCTACTATAGCGTCGGGATGGATGTCTTTGTCACCCTCTTCTTTGCGATCGGTGTCCTTTTCACGGCCTGGGGGCTTCAGAATGCCCTCGTGAGCGCCCTCGGAGGGGTCAACAAGATGGAGGCCAGTCGGCTAGGCGCCTGGGGTATCCTGCGCAGGCTGGTTGACAACGGCATCCTGATTGCCCTCTGGACGACGATTGTAGCAGGCGCCGGCGGGTACCTGATGCGTCTTGCCAAGTATCTTTTCTTGGGTTCCGACTTGAACCGCGTTGCGATGTTGAGTCAGAAAGAGGAGCGGGTGGAAATGGTGGCGCTGCTTGAATCGATTAAACGCCACGCGGCGCGAATTGAACAGAAGCTAAGTGAGGAATCGCCTTAGGGCTCGCAACACGGGATCGGGGGCCAGGAATCAGCTAGTTTTTGAGGGTTAATACTATTGGGGAGTGTGTTCAGTTGATGTTCACGGGCGAGCAAGATCTGCTATCGGGCGAGTACATGGATGCAAGCACGGAGTCCCTTCAGACGGATATCCAGCGCTTTGTGGCGATCCTGGGCTTTTGCCTCATGGCCGTTTTTGCCCTCGTCCAGGCGTTACCCGTTACGGGTGCCAATCAAGATATGGCGCTGGAGGATCTGAGCCGCCTCGCCGCCGCTCAAGAGCAACAACTGGAGCTCTTGCAAGCTGAAAGTGAACGTTTGAGAATTGAGGCCGAGCAATTCATTCGGGAAATCGCTCACTCAGAAATACTCTCCAGGGACCTCGAGCGCCTCAGAAAAGACCTTCTGCGACAACGGGATCTAATCGCCACGCTGAAGCAGGAGAAGGCGGTGCGGACCGCCGACCTCATGGCATACAAGATGCTACTCGACAGGCGTGAGCAACAAATCAAAGATCTCAAACTGAAGGAGAGCCTGCTGGCGCAGTCGCTGGCGGATATGCGCCGGAGCATGCATTTGGAACAGCCCAAAAAGCGGCGGCAGGCGGTGAAGAGGGTGGATGCCCTTGGAGCGGCAGGTCTTTACGTAGCGTTTGAATCGGATCAGGTCTTTCTCGATCTGCTGAGTACGGGGGAGATCTCCCTTTTCATTCAGGTCGTGGACCTTGAGAGACCGTTTCAGGTTGTTTTGAGAAACAAACGAATCGACTTCGCGCCCGCCTCGTCAGGGCTCGAGCGTGACCTCTGGGAGCTGAAAGAGCACCTGGTGCCTTCCCAGATCGTGGACGCCTTTAGTGGTTGGACGAATCTGGCTTCACGCCGGAAGATGTTCATCGTGGGTCTTTCACCCGCCATCGGGAGACAGATAAGAGGCCAGGGGACCAGCGGCAGTTTCATTATTCGCAGGGGCGGCGAAGTCATCTTTAGCCACTAGGGGAGCGGCTTCCAATTGCGATCACTTGGCCCATGGGAAGTTCTCCCGTAGCCTGTTCGTGGAGAAGCAGTGTGAAGTTTAAAGGGTTGTTACATTTCCTGATTGTCTTGTCCTGGTGTTTGGCAGGCCTTTGCCCGGCAACTGTTGCCTGTGCGCGGCTGAAAGATCCGGGGCTCTCTGAGAGAGAGATCAAGCGACGCTGGAATGCGTTTGAGGAGGTCAAGGACAAGTCGGAGCCCAGCGGCGAGTACCCTTTCATGCGTTGTTTTGAAGAGGCGGCGCGGAAGTACAACCTACCCCTCACCCTGCTACTCGCAATGGCACGGGGCGAATCGAACTTTGACCCTAAGGCGCGCAGTCATAAGAATGCCTTAGGCATCATGCAGATCAAGTGGCCGGAAACGGCACGAGACCTGGGTATCCATCGCAAATCGGATCTCTTTGATCCATGCATCAATATCGATGCGGGTGCCCGGTATCTCGCCTGGTTGCTTGAGAGGTTTAAAGGCGACACCTATCTGGCGGTCGCCGCCTATAATTACGGACCGAATGCGGTACGTCCCGAAAGGGTGCCGGCCGGGGCCCAGTGGTACGCGGCCTACATTCACCGGCACCTCCAGTTCACGATGTCACAGGCCTATGAAAAGACAGGCCGAGTCTTGGTATTGGGATTCACTTACTATCGCCGGGCAGCCAGGTTTTTGGCCTATCTTGAAACGGCGGTTACGGAGATCCCTTTCGAGATCTATCGGAGTCAAAGATATACCTATGATATCTACTTCACGTATAAGAATAGAACAGAGCACGATCGTTACCTGAAGCGGCTGCGGGACGCGACCAAGATCCAACCGGAGGGTCCCGGCCCGGGGATCAGGGGTTAGGGATCGGGGATCCGGGGAAGCACACCCATATCAGGACATTGAATGAACGCTTTCGTTCACTTTTAAGGAGAACCAGCATGAGGAACGGGATCTACCTGGGGTTCATTATCTGCGCGGCGCTGGCCGGTCTCGGGGGCTGCGCCGGGTCGACACCCAACGGGGCACTGGAAGCGCCGCCCATCTCGTTGGACCTCTGGCTCAAAGAAGAGATCTACGCCAAGCTCCCCGAGACACTGAAGAACAACACCTTCATGAAGGATCGTCCCTTCATTATCGTAAAGGCCAAGGGGGAAGTCGTAGACGACCACATCGACAAACTCACCGAAGAGATCAGGGAGCAACTCTATGCTGTCCTCCTGGAGTCACCTGAAATAATGCTTGTCAGGAGGCATCCGGCCCGAGTGATCGAAAGACCGTACGCGATTCAGGAGATCCGTTGTGACCGTTTCACCGAGCACGAGATGCTCCTCATGATCGACATTCGAGGGCTTGGGGACCCTGGGGATCGTCTTGCCCGGATAAACGTGAGAGCCCTCGATCGAAGCAAAGACGCCTGGATCAGGGGCTTTTCCCTCCATCGAAGGGTCATCCTTTCCCCTCACCAAAACCGTGCCCTCCATTCACCACCCTATCCCGACCAGGATCTACGTGGACTCAAGTATGTGCCTTTCACGGAATCGCAACGGGATGAAATGGCCGCCTATCTTGTCCAGAACCTGAGCTGTATCTTGAGGGCCAGGGCCGATGAGCGTGGCGCGGGAGATATCAAGGTCTTTGTCGATCCCTCGCGGGTGCGGGGGGCGAATCTAGACACCGTCTGGTTCATCAGGAATCAACTCCAGTTCTGCAATGAGATCCTCGTGGTCGACAGCGAAGATGAAGCCGAGTGGATTCTCGATGCCGATTCACGCGAGACGGGCGCGGGGTCAGGTTTGTCACAGTTCTGGCTAACGGCGCGTAACGCAAGGGGCATCGCGACGTACGCTTACATCTTGAGCGGGCCACCGCGGGAGTCGCATCTTTCGGGGAGGTGGGAGATACGCGATCCGCTCAACGGTGTCAGGATGGGTCAGTTAGTCGTAAGAAAGGTTGTCGACAACGGTTACAGGGCCGATCTGTACGGACCGGAAGGGACTCGTATTCGCAAGCGGAACATCGTTATACGGCGAAGCGATAAGAACGTCGCCTGGAGTTATTACGACCGTGAGCTTCAGAAGACCTACGATGCCGATGGCTTCATTGTCGAGGGGGGGCGTCGTATAAGCGTGACGATGTCTTCTTTCCCGCCTTCGGAGGCGAGGCAACTGGAGCTAGTCCTGTTGGAGTAGGTGAGGGAAGGTAGAAGGTATCAGGTAAAAGGCTGAAGGTAGAAGGAAGAACCCTAATTGAGCTTTTTCGCTCAATTAGGTTCAAGAGTCTTATTACCTGAATAGACAGATAGACTGAAGGAGGAAGACGTTCAGGAGACTTGAGATTTTGGCCTTTAGCCTTCCACCTTCTATCTAAATACCTGTGTACTTTCCAGTCCGGAACATAGGGAGATCAGGATCATGCTATTCAATCCTTTTTCTTTTCGTAATATCTTTTACGGGGTGGTTCTGGGAATAGGGGTTGTGGTAGTCTGGCTATTCCACGGGGAGATCTGGGCCTACCTGCAGACGCAGACGCCCGAGATGAAAGAGATCATTCGAACCGCCGTCCAGGAACGACGAAATACGCACGAAGCAATGACGCCCCAACCCGAACTGGAAACCTCGGAACAGCCGCCTCCGTCGGTCGTCATGGAGCCGGAGGAAACCGAGCTTCTCGCCCCCGCGATCGAGGTGCTGGAGCAGGTGTCTCCGTCCTCCACAGAGGCCGCACAAGAGGATGAGCCTGCCGTCAGCCAAGAAGAGGAGGCGGTCACTCTCTATCCCTTCAGGGCCTTTGATTCGGCCGGCACCGCCAAGCGCTTCGTAGAAAGCATCCGGAAGAGCACCGGCGTAGAGCTTCAGGTCGAGCGGCGATCGCACCGGTACGTCGTTTTGATCCCGGCACTGGATGAAACTGAAAAGGAGGGCAAAGCCGCGCTCATCCGAGAGAAGGCAGGCGTTACACCCTAACGCTGCAAAAGTCGAGGGTACTGCAGATGCAGGGTGTCAAGCAGTAGGAGGATATAATGACGGACCTCAAAAGCAAGTGCGATCGGGTAGTGAAGGCGGCCGGTGTACTTTTCTGCCTGTATCTCATGCTTCTCATGAGTGCCTGCGCGTCACAGCCCTTGCGCGGAGTCGAGGCGCCCACTGCCGGCCAAGAAGGCCCGTCCGTCCTTTCCGACGAAGCCCAGTTCGATCTTCTCAAGAACTTTCGGCTTGATCTCCTGCTTGAGAACGCGGGACATCACCGGGGCCGCGTATGGATCGGGCGTCACACGGTCTTCAAGATTGTCCTGATCTTCAATCAACCCCTTCCAGCCCATTTTGAGCCGGCGCGGTTCCGGGCGCAGATCGGCGAGCTGACCTTTCCGTTCATCAAGACGAACGGACAGATGGAATATTACACCGACGGCGTCACCGTCGAAACCCCTTACCTCAATATAGGCCCGGTCCCGATCGCCGTCTATGTGGAGGATGGTGCCCGCTCCCGGCGCATCTATCCAGCCGTGCAGAAGTGGGTAGTCGTTGATACGACACCCCCTCCGAGACCCAAGGGACTGCAAGTCACAGAGTGCGAACCGGACAGCTTTGGATTGACATGGGAGCCCGCTCACGGATCCGATGAAGTCATGGAATATGCGGTGCAACGGCTCGAATCCGGAACCTGGGTGAAACTGGCGCCCGGCTCGGTCTCAAACCCGGAGGTGCGCGTGAGGGCGGAGCCTAAGGGCCGGATTCGTGTTGTCGCTGTTGACTGGGCCCTGAACAGGCAGGCATCGGAGGAACTGGACGTCACCTGTGAACCCCTTCGGATCACGAGGATGAGAGTCCTGGCACCCCACAGGGAGACGAATGAAGGGGTGCAGCAGCGCATCGACCTGGAGGTGACAGGCAAACTTCCCTTGGGTTTGGCCTACGCCGTTGAGGTGACGGCCAATCAGGATTGTCGGTTGTTGCTTGTCAATGTCGACAGCATGGGTTTCGGGTACCGCCTTCTTCCCACGCCGTGCCGGACCGGTAAAGAGTTCGATGACCGTCTGGAACCCTCGTGGCCCAGGCGCTTTCCGGCCAAGCAGGGTGATTTCCCCTATATCGGATTGGATGATGCCAAAGGGATGGAGGATGTCTACGCCATCGTCTACGAGGATGATGCTGTCCGGACCACCGTCTGGAAGATGGTCCTCAACGAGATCTGTGAGTACGGCGGATTCGACACTAGACCGAGCACACCCAAAGGGTCGCGTGAACTGCCAGGGATTCGCTCCAAGTCGGAGAAGAAGCGTGTGGTCGATTTTGAAAGACGATTGGACGAGCTGAAGGAGATCCATAAAGGGACCATGGCCTGGACCAAGAAGAGCTTTTGGCACCGATGAGCCATACAGGGTTACGTAAAGGGAGTGCGATGATGCACTATTCGAGACGGGCCGTTACGGTAACGGGCCTGGCTTGCCTGATCCTCGCAGGGGCCCTCTTATGTTCGCTGGCCACAGGGTTCCCGGCGGTCAAAGGAGAAGCCTCGAAGGGGTCGCGCGAAATGGAGGTCCCAGGGCCTTTTGGCGAGGATAATAGAGCGGTTTCTGCACTGGGGCGCAAATATGCCCTCCTGATCGCCGTCGAGCGTTTCAAAACAAAGACGCGCTCAAGGCTGAAGGAGCTGCCGGAGCTGAAGAACGATCTGGACACCCTCAGCGATGTGCTGGAAGCGAGCGGCTACCAGGTGGAGACCTTGCAGATTTCGTCTCCTGTAAAGCCGACGGGCGGCAACATCCGCGTCAAGATCGACGAATTAGCCCAGAATACCCACCATCCTGATACGTTTCTCGTTTACTTCACCGGCCATAGCGAGGGCAGATGGCTTTGCCCGTGGGATTACCGGCCCGACCTCTCTCCGGAGGCTACCGGTCTCGAACTCGCGGATGTCAGTCACTTGATCAAGAAATCAGTGGCGTCCAAGAAGATCTTGATACTCGATACGTGTTACAGCGGGACGGCCGTTGATGCCAACTTCAAGGACAAGGCCGGTCCCCGTTTCGGTCTCGACCTTGAGGCCTTGGAGAAGGAGAAATCGGCCGGGTTCTACATCCTGACCTCCTGTCAGGCAGGTGAACGCTCTTACATCGATGAATCGGCCGGAATGAGTTACTTCACCAAATACCTCGTGGAGGGTCTCAAGGGCGCGGCCGATGGCTATGGTG
>CAZAGT010000059.1:0-18989 GCA_964484515.1 uncultured Desulfobacteraceae bacterium
CGTGTTTCAGTTCCAGTGTGGCTGATCATCCTCTCAGACCAGCTAACCATCGCAGCCTTGGTAGGCCATTACCCTACCAACAAGCTAATGGTACGCGAGCCCCTCCTCGAACGGCAACTTTCATGAAGAGGTCACCTTTCATCCCCAAGACCACAGTCTCGGGGACGATACCCGGTATTAGCCACGCTTTCGCGAAGTTATCCCAGATTCGAGGGCAGGTTACCCACGCGTTACTCACCCGTGCGCCACTCTACTCTCCCAACCGAAGTCGGGATTTCTCGTTCGACTTGCATGTGTTAGGCACGCCGCCAGCGTTCATTCTGAGCCAGGATCAAACTCTCCAATTAAACTTATGGATCTCATGATCCTTTTTTTATTTTTGGGCCCACATCGACATCACTATTTAGTTTTCAAAGAGCAAGGTACCCCTATCGTAATCCTGCGGAATTGGCTTGTCAATACCATTGTTCCGCAAGAACGAAAGAAGAGTAAAATAAAAGTTCAGCCTCCTGTTGTCAAGCTTTTTTCGAGGCCGTCTCCAAAAAAAGACGCTTTTTCACGCAAGCAATATTTTTAAATATTTTCAATATGTTAAGCCATGGACCGGCTCTCTCGCAGGAGGGATTACCGACTCTAAACGCGTGCAGCCGCTTCGAGACATGCTACCTGATGCCCCCCAAAAGTAAAGAATCCCCGCCCAAATGACGGGGTTTTAGGAAGCACCCCAGAGGGGTGCAGGGGTCCCCGTTTTGATCAACGAAATTCGAAGCACGAAACCCGAAATTCGAAACAATATCGAATGAGCAAAACTCAAATGATCAAAACGGCTTGGCACAGCTTTCCGATGCATAAGGACCATTCAGGTACGCTATTTCCGCCATGAGGACATTCAGGCTTTGGATTTGTTTCGGATTTCGATATTCGAATTTCGGATTTGACGGTGTCACTGCTTTGCCCGGCATAGCCACTGAAACATGACCACGCCCACAGGACGTGGTTTTCGACAACGAAATAAAAATACTATAGGCAGTGTCCAATTCAGAAATGTGTCATTTTTCCTCCGAGCAAGGCCGCACAAGGGTTTACACCGAGGCGTAAGAGTTCTCCGGTTTGAGGCCTGGGGCTTGAGGTTTGAGGCGAAAACAAAAAGAGTTTTTATCTTATCTTTCCTTATGCCTCATGCCTTGCGCCTTAGGCCTTTCATATATGTCGCAGGTGCAAACCTGCGAAGCACGCTGCTCAGGGGAAAAAGGGCCGTTTATGGATGGACACTACCTGACCAGTTTAGACGCCGGAACCATCTCCACCTCGCCTACCAGGCGGTCTGTATAGTCCCGCAACACCTCGAAGGTGTCCGAATGGGGGTGCCCAATCCCGAGAGCGTGCCCCTTTTGCTTCGCTATCCGTATGAGGCGCTCCATCTGAAACGTGATGGCTTTCTGGGTCAGGTTGTTGTCCAGGAAAACGCTTCTCTCTGCCACCGGGATACCCAATTGCCGGCCCAACGGAAAACCCACCGTCTCACGGGTCGTACGGCTGTCAACAAAGAAGAGTCGGCGTTTCTTTAACTCAGTCAGGACGATCTTCATCTTGTCCCGTCGTTCGGTGAAGCATGATCCCATATGGTTGTTAACGCCAACGATCCCCGGTATCTCGTCCAGATGATGCCGCATGGTCTCTCGGATCTCCCGGGCGCCCATCTTCGTCAGCAGCGCACCCGGGCCCGGACGCAGGCGCGGGTAGTTCTTGGGTTCCATGGGCAGATGGAGCATGATCTCGAACCCCTTCTTGCGAGCCGCCTGCCCGATGTCTTTCGCATGCGGGGTCGCCGGCAGAATCGCCATCGTCAAGGGTAGATCAATTTCCCTAAACAGGGAGACTGCGTTCGGGTCGTAACCCAGGTCATCGATGATAACGGCCAGCCGCGGTAAACCGGCCTGCCTGGAAGGCTCTCCGTGCTCTACCTGCAGATCGATCTTGTGGGTATATAAGGCCTGGCAAAACACCCGAAAGACGATCTCGTCCTGGCGCCGGAATTCAGCCTTGCACAGGGCCTGCTGACCCAGGGTCGACAGATTCAAACTCATCGCCTTGGCAAGATCCCGCAGTGACCTTCCCCGGGGCACCTTGACGAGAAGCTCGGTGAAATCCCAGTAGAAATCTCCATCGTGTTTCGGCTTTATGGTCACAAAGTGGATGTTCTCGGCGGGGACCCCGTGATCGTACAAGGACGCATAGATCGCGTTATCTATTTCGGCGATCCCATTGTTGAGACCAGCGGACTTGGAAAAGGCCTCTTCAAAGAGAGGCTGAAACATGATTTGAGTGGAGTGGGAGATGTAGCTGTAGGTGCCGAGGATACCGACAACCCCCAGCATGGTGAATATAGCGACGAAGAGAACCTCATGAGGCTTCCTCTTGTTTCTGCTCCGTTTCTTGCCTTTTGAGGTCATTCAGATTGTTTTGGCACTCCCCCCGAGAAATCCTAGGCTTCCAGCTGACGGTGCCGCAAATAGTCCGAATTCGACATGCCGTTCGCGGGTCGAGTCCGGCGCCCACCCGACGAAGCAACCGCTGAAAGAGATTCCAAATTCTGCACTAACCTGTAAAAGTACTCGCGGACGGCGGATAGGCCTCGTCGCAGGATAATACCCCAGGGCGCTACGAGCCGACCTTCATCTGGGAGAAGATCTCCCAGGTCTGGAGCAATCGAACCGCTTCCCGCACTTGATTGTCCATTTCGAGGAGTTTTTTCGCCCTATCGTCTACCCCCTCGTCTTCCGTCCCTGGGCCTGCCCCTTCTTCTCCGCCGTCCTCATTGTCCATATGCCCCTTGAGATCTTTTTCCCTGATGAATTTGGCCTTTTCCTTTTCGTTCTCCTCGGGCGCCTCAAACTCAACTTTAATATCAGGCTCTATACCGCTCAGCTGAATCGATCGACCACTCGGCGTGTAGTATCTGGCCGTCGTCAACCGCAGTCCGGAGCCGTCCGATAGCGGCAAAATGGTCTGTACCGATCCTTTGCCGAAGGTCCTCGTCCCAAGTATCATCGCGCGCTTGTTGTCCTGAAGGGCTCCGGCAACGATCTCAGCGGCGCTGGCGCTGCCGCCGTTTACGAGCACAATGATGGGATAGTCACGAAAGGGGCTGTTCCTCTTCGCCGATACTTCCATGTTTTGGGAGGCGTTCCGGCCCTTCGTACTGACAATCACGCCTGAATCAAGGAATATGTCCGAGACGTCGATCGCTTGAGACAACAACCCTCCGGGATTATTTCTGAGATCCAGAATCAAACCTTTGAGATCATGTTCCTTCTCAAGGTCATCCAGACTGGATGATAGATCCCTCGCGGTCTTGCTTTGGAAATTTGAAATCCTGGCATAGCCCACTCCCGGGGCCATGAGGTAGCTACGAACACTCTTCAAAGGGATGACATCGCGGACAATCTCGAAGTCAAGCGGTTTATCTTCTCCCTCGCGCATGACGGTGAGCTTCACCTTACTCCCTTTCGGGCCCCTGATGCTCTTGACAGCATCCGTGAGGGTCATGTCGTTTGTCGCCTGGTCATCAATTTTGACAATCTTGTCCCCTGACTTGATACCTGCCTCGTAGGCGGGAGTCCCTTCGATGGGCGAAACGACGGTGAGTATATTATCCCGAATGCTGATCTCGATGCCGACCCCCGAAAAACTCCCTTTGGTCTCGATCAGGAGCTCCTGGTGCTCATCTCTGCTCATAAACGATGAGTGTGGGTCCAGGCTCTGAACCATGCCTTTGATGGCCCCGTAAATTAGCTTCTGGGTATCTTGAGGTTCTACGTAGTTCTTCTCGATTTGCCGCAGGACTTCCGTAAACACTTCCAGGTACGGGTATACGTCGTTCGTATCTGCCGTTACGGTTCTACCGCTGCCGTCGAAGCAGAGGATACCCAACATGAAAAGGCAAAGTAAAACATAATCCAGGATTGACTTCTTGGTGTTCATCGCCATTGTGCTACTCCTCATCTTGATGCAATGGTTTGTCTGGTCAGTGGTTCAAGAGGTCCGGCGTAGACCCTTGAAAAAGAAACTGTTCAGCGACATGGTTAGCTCGCTTTCCTTCGCAGCATGAACGTAAAGGCACCGCGAGGCCTCGAGGGCACTCCTTGTTGCCCGGCTGACCGGCCACTCGGCATCTCATAGCTCGCGATCATCGTAACATGAGATCATACCTCAGCCATTTATTCAGCGTCAATTATGTTTTAACCATTCCAAGGGATCTAGGCTGGTACCTCCCTTCCTGATTTCAAAGTAGAGATTGGGTCCTGTAAGGGAACCTGTCTCCCCCAGCAGGCCGATCGGTTCGCCCCTTTCCACCAGCTCGCCCTGCTCCTTGGCCCTTTCCGACAAATGAGCGGATACCGTGAAATAGCGTGAGCCGTGATTGATGACGATGATCTGCCCATACCCCTTGAGCCACCCCGAAAAGTCGACCTTACCTGCGGCAACCGCCTTGACCTCTGTTCCCGCAGGCGCTTCAATATGAATGCCTTTCCTTTTATCCTGAGAATCGCCGTCGAGCGGCCCTCTATCTCTGATGAACTCACCTTCCAAAGGAAGCGTCAGCTTGCCCTTCAGACCTGCAAAGTTCGATCCGCGGCTCTTCG
Organism: uncultured Desulfobacteraceae bacterium; assembly: GCA_964484515.1. Lineage (GTDB taxonomy): Bacteria > Desulfobacterota > DSM-4660 > Desulfatiglandales > HGW-15 > CAZAGT01. The sequence continues at coordinate 4,647 of CAZAGT010000059.1, forward strand.
TGCTCGATTGCTTGCGACTCAAAGTCAGGAGGGTTTCCCGAAGTTCCTCCGCAGCGAGCCGGAGCTCTTTGACGGCGGTCTCGTAGAACTCCTTTTCCTTATGGATCTTCATCAGGAGCAGGACTTTTCGGTCCAGGTCTTCTTTGATGGATGTCAGGCGGCTTTGCTCAGTCTTCTCCATGTCGTCGATTGCGGCGAGCTTTTCCTCCACAAGGGCGATCTCGTTTTGGTAATTCTGCTGCATGCGCGCGATTTGCCTTATCAACCGCCGATCCTCAATAACGATCGCGTTGAGATACTTGCCCCTTTTTCTTAGTTGATCCAGGCCGTTGGAACCTGCCAGCAACTGCACATAGGCCCGTTTTGCGTACTTGTAAAAGGCTATCAGCCTTTTGCTCAACCGATCTCGCACCACTGCGAGGGAGTGCTCCAGGCGTGCTACCTCTTCTCGCCGGCTCTCCAACTCTATTCTGCTGATTCCGATCCTCTGTCTAATTTCTTTCAGCAGCCACTGCTTCTTGGTGATCTGTTGTTCAATGGACGTGAGTTGTCCCAGCAGATCTTCTTCTTTTTCACCAAACTTGAGGTACTGTTGCTGTTCCCGTGAAAGCTCTTTCTCTATTTGTTTGATTTGATCCTTCCGGATCTCCGAATCCGGCTTGGTTTCGGCGACGGACAAAGAGGGACCAACTCCGACGCACACGGAGGCCAGCAGCACAACCGGCAGCACAATGGCCGGCAAACAGGATGTTTCGACGATCGGCGTTTCGAACCCCATGGACGCCTTTCGTCTTCTCCCAGACTTTGAGCAACCATCCATTATGAGTATCATGCTCAATCGCACCGCCCTATTTGCCCTGTCTCCTGGCCGCAACGAACCTAGCAAACCAATCAGACTACAACCTGAAGAACCGCCCTATCGCAATAAAGCTCCCCATCAGGCCCAACGCCAGGCTAAGGCCGAGAAGGGAAATGGCATGACCCTTTGTGAGGAACACGACCTCAATGATAGGGAGGCCGAATAGGTGGAACGATTTCAAGGAAAACAGGCTATAGGTCAAAAGCAGAATCGTGAGGGCCAACAGACCGCTGATGAGGCCCTGAATAGCACCTTCGATCAGGAAGGGCATCTTCACAAACCAGTCGGTAGCCCCAACGATCTTTGAAATCTCGATTTCATCCCGACGCGAATAGATCGTAAGCTTTATAGTGTTGGTCGTGATGAACAGAACGGCGACACAAAGCAGGAGCCCGATGATCGCCCCAACAAGCTTGAACACGTAAAGGAAACCCTCAAATCGCTCAATCCACTGCTCGCTGTACTGCACCTCGTCAACGCCGTCCAGCCCCTCTAGTTCGGCCTTAATCTCGCGGGGGTCGATATCATGCTTGCTGACATTGGTGAAGATGATCTCGAAAGACGCTGGGAGCTCTATATCGCCCAGGCCTTCGAGTAGTCCGGCCTGATCGCCTAACGCTTTGACCAACTCCTTTTCTGCCATCTCCTGCGTGATGAATCCTCGCATTTGGGCGCCAGGCAGATCGGTGAGTACGGATTCGATCCTCTCCTTGGCCTCGGAGTCTGCGTCGGCCTTGAGGTAGACCGACATGGTGAGGGCCTGCCCCCACTGTTGAACCCAGCTGTTCAGGTTCAGATACAATAGCCCAAAGGCGCCCACAAAGAGGATCGATATGGATATGGTCCCGATGCTGATCAGGTGCACAAACCTGTGGCTGAGGATGTTTGCGAAACCTTTGTTGAGGAAATAGATCCAATGCCTCGGTCTCATCGTACCTAGCTAGCCCCCACCACCCTACCCCTGTTCAGGACGACGATTCTCTGATCGGTGTCTTTGAGCAACTCCCGGTTGTGGGTAGCTATCACGACCGTGGTTCCTCTCAGGTTGATGCTTCGGAAGAGGATCATGATCTCACGCGTAATATCCGGATCAAGGTTCCCGGTCGGCTCATCGGCAAGCAGGATGATGGGATCATTGATGATGGCCCTTGCGATGGCCACCCGCTGCTGCTCGCCGCCTGAGAGTTGCAGGGGGTAAACGTGCCCCTTCTTTGAAAGGCCGACCGCCCGCAGGATCTGATGGGTCTTCTTTTTGATGAGCGCCGGACGCTCACCCATTACTTCCAGGGCGATGGCGGCATTTTCAGAGACCGTCCTCCGATGAAGTAATTTGAAATCCTGAAAGACGAACCCCATTCTACGGCGCAACTGATCCAGATTCGATCCGCTGATGCGATTCAGGTTGATGCCGTCAATGAGGATTTGGCCCTTGGTGGGTTTGAAGGCCCCGAAGATCAGCCTGAGCAGGGTGGTCTTGCCGGCGCCGCTGGGACCGGTGATGAATACAAACTCGCCTTTTCGGATTTTGAGGTGGATATCGTCCAGGGCCACCGACGGCCCAAAGTGTTTGGCCACATGATACATCTGAATCATGGTGCTTGCGCTCGATAACTCGCCAAGATCATCGTGTCACTCAGGATCCGTGAAAGAACTCTATGTCCGGCCCTGGAGTCGGGAGGAACACGCTCCGCCGAATTTAAAAAGCTACACGGTCGGGATCCTTGGAGCCCAGGGGCGCAGCGATTCCGGAATCGATTCTTTCGAAGGCCTGAGGGGATCCAAGGCTGGGCGCGTGGGGCGGGCCTGATGCTGCAATGGCTCGGAAAACAATCGAGACAAAACCTGATACGGGGCGTGCACGCGGTTCGAGGGCTTGGCGTCGTTGCTTGCCGCTCGCTCTTGGGGTGCCTCCGAGTCCCTGTGGCTCAGTACTCCCCCATGGCCCGCAGTAATCTGGCCTTCGCCAGGTGATGACCGTAAAGGGCCCGGTAATAAAACAGCCTCGCCTCGGTCAGCCGGGTCTGAGCCAGCAGGACCTCGTCAATAATGGTGACCTGGGCCTTGTAGCGTTCCTGGCTGACCCGCAGACCCTCCTCGCCCTGCTCGACAGCCTTTTGGGTGGTCGGGATATTCGTCTCGGCCGTCTGCACATCCAAGAAGGCGCGCTGGACGTCGAGGCTGATATTCACATCGAGCTCCTCTTTGGTCTTCAGGAACTGTTTCTTGACGCTCTCTTTCTCCTTGGCCGAATAAAACGTCTTTCCCCATTCCCAGAAGGTCCATTTCATCTCTGCTCGGGCCTCCAAGGCGTCCTGGTCGCTATAAGGGCTACCGTTGGGCCAAGGCTGATCCCCCTGCCTCACGTACTGGCCGACCAGGTCGATTTCCGGAAAATATGCGCTTTCGGCCTGCTTGATCTCCTGATCGGCCTGCAGGATGTTGATTGCAACGGCCCTGATCTCCGGCCTCTTGCGCTGCGCCGTCTGGATGAACTCCTCCAGGGTCCCTTCCAAGGGGACGTAATCGAGGATATCCTCGACCTCCACGGGCTCCGTGACCGGTCTTGCCAGGATGGTATTAAAGGCCGAGCGGGCCAGCTTGGCCTCATTGAGGAGCCGCACCAGGGCCTGCTCCGAATTGGCCACCGTGACCTCCGCCTGCAGCAGCTCATTGAGCGGGATCATCCCCACTTGATAGAGGCTGCGGGCCACGTTGGCGCTCGCCTGACGCGCCTCGAGGTCCTTTTTAGCCACCTCCGCGGCCTTGTCCGCGATCAGGATATCAAAATAGGCCTCCTTGATTCGCAGGGCCAGGTTGAGCATGGCCAGCTCAAATTCGGTTTGCGAAAGATCCACACCCAGCCTCGCGAGTTCGTAGGCGCTCGTGAGGGCAAAACCGGTGAACACGGGTTGTCTGATCTCCCCGACCAAGGCAAAAAGGTCCCTGGTGGTCACCTGGACGTCACCTCGGCCCAAATAATCTTGGCTGGCCGAATCGGTTCTGCGGTAGTTGTAAAAAACGCTCAGCTTCGGCAGGAAATCGGCGCGGGCCTGATTTCTTCCGTAGATCGCCTGGTCGATCTTCTCCCTCTCCGCTTTGAGGGCCCAGTTGCTCTTGAAGGCCGCCTCGACGGCTCCGTCCAAGGTATAGACCTTCTTCTCGGGCGTGGGGGCATCTGAGGCAAAGCCAGCCATCGAAATAAAGAACGGCAACAGGATACCTAATACAAGCCCAACCCTCATGTTTATTCCTCCACCGAATCCCGAAAGAGGCGCCACCGTCGGCTCACCGGGATATTGCCAACCATAGCCCTTGATCGTCGGTCGAAAAATCGCCTAATGATTAATGGAGGCTGCAAGATATGTCAATCCCAAACCGCTGTCATATCGGGCTGCTGACATTTTCAAGCTTGAAGAGCCCTGATGGACACCGTGCCAGGGCGGCTGTCGAGCTGAAAACCTCGCGACGCTAAGCCCGACAAGGATGCAAGATCCTGGCCTCTCCCTTTTGAATGCCCCCCAGAAAATCTTGACATCCAATCTATACCCCGTTAGTCTGAAAAACAGGGCAGCAAAAAAAGGGGATCTCATGAAGCTATCTACGCGAGGTCGATACGGCACCCGTCTCATGCTCGAACTGACAAAAGGTTACGGCAAAGGCCCGATCAGTATGTCTGAAATAGCAAAGAAGCAGGACATCCCGCTGAAGTATCTTGAGCAGCTCGTCATCCCTTTGAAAAAAGCCGGGCTCATCGAGAGCGTGAGGGGACCCAAGGGTGGCCACATGCTATCAAGGCCTCCCGAGGAGATCAGTCTGTGGGAACTGCTCAACCTGCTCGAATCCAAGTTCACGCTGGTCGATTGCGCCGCCAGCGGCGAGAACGGATGCGAACATATGGCGGAGTGCCCCCTCAGGCTGGTATGGGGCAAGGCCTACGAAACCCTCATGAAGCAGTTCCAAGCGACCACCCTGGTCGATGTCCTCAATCTGAGTGACGGCAGGTCGACAAGGACGAATCCGGCCTAACCCAACTCTGATATGACCCCTTACCACCCCAACCAAGCTGGTATCCGTCCGGAAATGACTACCCATACCGCTCGGCCGAATCCATTCATAATCCTATGAAACGCCCTCAATCTCCGCAAGGCTCCGATATCGATTTCGATTTACGTCAGCTCGAGATCTTCCTTCATGTAGTCGAAACGGGGAGTTTTTCAAAGGCGGGTAAGGCGGTATTCCTGGCCCAGGCCTCAGTCAGTGAAAGGATCGCTTCCCTCGAGCGCATGGTGGGGACAAAGCTTCTTGACCGTCTGGGGCGAAGCGTCGTTCCGACCAAGGCGGGTGAGCTCCTCTACAGACATGCTGTTCGGCTTCTCAACATGAAGGGCGCGGCCTGCCAGGAGATCCAAGATTTTCTCGGCCTTAAGCGCGGGCAGCTGCTCATGGGGGGCAGCACCATACCGGGCGAGTATATCCTCCCGGGTGTCATTGGAAGCTTCAGGCGTGAATACCCCCAGGTAACGGTTGCATTGAGCATCGGCGACTCCGCCGAAATCCAAAGCCGCGTCTTCGAAGGCGAGCTGGAACTGGGCGTCATCGGCTCCCAAGACACGCAGAAAGGGCTGCAGAGCGAGCCATTGTGGAAGGACGAGCTTGTCCTTGCGATCCCCGCCGCGCACCGTTGGGCCTCACGAAGAACGGTCACGTTCGAGGATCTCCGTGACGAACCTTTCATTCTGAGAGAGCCGGGATCGGGTACCCTCAAAATGATAGGAGCCTACTTCCGTTCGCGCGGGGCGGAAGGCATCGATTCGCTGAAGGTTGCGGCATGCTTCGGCAGCTCCACCGCGGTTAAGGAAGGCATCAAGGCCGGGCTGGGGGTATCGATCCTTTCGGCCCGGGCCATTGAGACCGAACTTCAGAGCGGGGAGCTCAAGACTCTGAAGATCAAAGGCCTCAGCATGATGCGGAACTTCTACCTTATCAGGGACCAAAGAAGAAACCCCTCGCCGATCTGCCAAACCATGCTCAACTTCCTGGCTAAAACGGCGGAGTAACACACGACCTTTCCCAAGCCCTGCCCCACCGACCTCGCTTATCATCCATCCGTACCCTCCGAGACGGTCAAAAAACCGGTTTCTTAAAGGCTAATGGAAGTTGTCCAGATGCCGTTCGGCATGCCCACGGCCCTGGGCGAGACCGAAGGGCTGCGTTATCCTCACGCTCGCCCTGTTCACTTCTCGCTGTGCGAGAGGGCCAAGCCGATTGAACAGGGCAAGTCACTACGGCGTCAAGGAAGCTCCCCGCAGCAAGCTGCGGAGTATCCAGGCGAAGGCGGATGAAACGCATGAGGCTCACGGCGCAATGCCTGAGGCTGAAAAAAGCGAGATTCTTTTGGTCCTTTGCCTTAGGCCTCCAACCTCAAACACCGCCAGAGGCAGCTAAACCTCAGGCCTCAAATCGGACGACCCTATACATCTGGAATGGATTATCGGTTTTTCCAGTTTGATTGATCGCCATTCCTTGTTTAGAGTTGGTTCTTGAAACAGAATGCACCGACAGAGACGAGCACTCTCATTGCAGGTCTGCTCAAACCTGAAACCGGGATTTGAGAAGCCCTCATCCTTAAGAGGTTGATGATGAACGATCAGAAAGAACGGCGCCTGACTCGGATGGTCAAGGGGGCCGGGTGAGCATCTAAACTGGGTCCGGGAGACCTGGACAGGGCCTTGTGCGGGCTCGAGTTCCCGTCCGATGAAAACGTCTTGGTGGGGTTAGAGCGCGCCGACGATGCCGGCGTCTACAAAGTAAACGACGAACTCGCCCTCATTCAGACCGTGGATTTTTTCACGCCCATCGTGGACGATCCTTACGCGTTCGGGCAGATCGCCGCCGCCAACGCCTTGAGCGACATCTACGCCATGGGCGGAACCCCCAAGACGGCCTTGAACCTGGTCGCCTTCCCGCTGCGGGATCTGGACGTCTCCGTGTTGCGACGGATCATTCAGGGAGGGCTGGACAAGATAAGGGAGGCCGACGTCGTGCTTGTGGGCGGCCACAGTGTCGAAGACAGTGAGCTGAAATATGGCCTCTCCGTGACCGGTTTTATCCATCCTGATCAGGTCCTCACCAAAAAGGATCTCAGGGTCGGCGATCGCCTTGTCCTCACCAAACCGCTTGGCACCGGCATCATTAATACAGCTATAAAGGGAGGCGCCGCCTCTCATGAGATCACCGCTCGAATCACACAATTGATGACCGCGCTCAACCGGGACGCCGCTGCAGTTATGCGCGCGCATCCAGTGCATGCCTGTACGGACATCACCGGCTTCGGACTCCTCGGCCACCTTGCTGAAATGGTTGAGGACTCCGGACTCGGCATTCGGCTCACATCCGGTACGATACCGATCCTGCCGGAGGCATTCGAATACGCTGGGATGGGAATGGTCCCTGGTGGCGCCTCACGAAACCGGGAGTTTCGCAAACCGATGGTGGAGATATCCCCCTCCCTCGATCCCATCCTAAGTGACATCCTATACGATCCACAGACATCCGGCGGGTTGCTGATATGTGTGGACAAGGATTCTGCGGACGATCTCTTGACGGATCTGCGGGAAAAGGGGATCACGGACGCCGCTGTGATCGGCGATGTCGTGTCGGGGCCAAGGGAGAAGATAGTGGTAATGCCTTGATCCTGCCAAACGAATCAATCAAGACAAGGGTATCACTTTAAGTCCTAAAGGCCGCCAGACGTCCGCCCATGGGGTCAGGCGAGTTCAGGAAGCCTGGCCCGAAATTCCTCTTTGGCTTTCAGGACGTCGTTTTTCCATTCCGCGTCGGCCTCGACATTGGGGATCACTGCAGAGCCTGAAATCCCGCGCTTTTTGAGACCCTTCAGTAATTCCTGCTCCCTCTTCTTTCTCCTTTTCCTCAATTCATGGCCGTAATCTGATAGGCTCTTTTCGATCCTGCTCGTCTGAAACTCCAACACCTCTTGAAGCACCTGCAAGAGTCGAGCGTTATCGACCCCCAACTCAATGCGCCCCAGACATTCTTGCTTGAGTAGCTCCCTTGCACTCGCTTGAACACTCTCGCCAAGGCCCGACAGCTCAGTCTTTAACCTTTCGAGATCGATCACTCCATCGATGTGCCTTTGCAGGAAGCCCCTCACCTTCCCTTCGGTCTCTTTCTGCTGAAAGGCCTCTTTCTCCTCCTCGCTCATGGTCAGACCCTTGGTCTTCTCCATGATGATATCCAGGGTACTCTTTATCTCACCCATGGGTTTCCATCCCTGTGGCTAAACCATGTTATTCTACAACCCTCCAACCCGGCGATGAATACGGGGCCTCTATACAATGGTAGGTTGGAGTACTGGCGTATTGGAGTAATGAATTGTATTCCTGCCCTGCATTGCAGATTAGAATAAATCACCCGTCGACTTTAGCTCACTTTAGTGCACATTAGGCACTCTAGGCACTTTAATCATTCATGCCCAGCGCTTGCATCACGCGATCATGCAGCTTCGGTCTAAATTCCTTTATTCTCTCGTTGCTCCGCCTCGGATGGAGGCGGTTCGTGAGCAAGATGACGACGACGTCCTTTTTAAGGTCCATCCATACAGAAGTCCCCGTGAACCCCAGGTGCCCGACGCTGTTTGGAGAGAAGTACTTCCCGGCGCTTGAACCCTCAGGGGACGGCATATCCCACCCGAGCGCCCTTTGAGAACCTCCGATAGCATCCTGCTTGGCGAAAAACTGTCTCACCGTCTCCGGATTGAGGAAGTCTTCCCTGTTACCCAAGTAGTGCTCCCTGATCAGGTTCATGATTTGCCAGACTTCATCAGCCGTCCCGAATAGGCCGGCATGCCCGGAATAGCCGCCGAGGGCAAAGGCGTTATCGTCATGAACTTCACCCTGCAAAACCCTCTTGCGCCACGGACAATCCTCGGTCGCGGCAAATTCTTCCTTCTTGTATCGGCGATAACCCTGTTCCGTCCAGAGGAAGGTCCGTTTCAGGTGAAGCGGGCGATAGAAACGCTCGTCGACGAAACGGTCCATCGCCATCCCGCTGACCTCTACAATGATCCATTCCAGGACCATGAACCCCAGGTCACTATATATACAGCCCATGGCGGGCGTGTAGGTGAGAGGCTCCTCAAGAATGCGCGCTCTCAGAACCGTCTTTCGTTCCTCCAGGCTGTGATTTATCAGTTTCTCATAATACGGCCTCCAATCGGTAAACCCCGCGCAATGGCACAGCAGCCACCGGACGGTCAAACTCCGTTTGTCCCGGGGCACGCGTGCAGACAATAATTCCGACAAGCTCTGATCGAGTCTGATCCCACCCTCGTCGACCAATGACATGACGGCCATGGTGGTCGCGAGCGGTTTTGTCAGGGAGGCCAAATCGAAAATGGTATCCTTTCTCATGACCAATCGATCCGGCAGCAGTGCTAGATGACCGTAACACTCGTGGAAAACCTTTTTGCCCCCCAGAGCAACCAAGAGTACTGCGCCCGGGTAGACCTTCTCGTTTAGACCCTCGCCGAGTAGGTCATGTACCCGATCGAAGTTGCACTCATCCATCACGGTCTCGCCTCACGCCTCCGCGTCAAAACGAAAAGCCAGCCTCCCTTCCTATGCCTATTCGCGCAAACCAGCACGATCCCAAGTTGCTGCCGCCGGCTCTGTTTACTACAACCTTGATTTCCCGCTAATTATTTGTGAAGATTGAATAAAGTATTCTCTTGCAGAAATCAAGTAATGCAACTTAACTGATTGAATTGTCTATGAGTTCACACTAACGTTGCAAGAGTCGAGGATGCTGCAGATTCAAGGCGTCAAGGTGCAACCGTCGTAAGCTACTGCAAACCCTTGACAACGCAGAAGATGCGGTATCATCGGCTTTCCCGACTTGCCACGCCGAAGCCTTAGCGAAGGCGGGAGGGTAAACAATACGACGGCTTTTCGGTTTCGCTAGATCTCACGGTTGGTGATATCCAGGATTAACGCCAAGAACGGCTGAGAATCTTGCTGTTATTGTCTTTACACACCTTCTGTCGTGTTGTTTATGCAACGTAGGGATTCATCCCTGAATCGGCGAGTTGTAGTTCATCATAGGCATTGGGACAGGAGGTTTTGCCATGAAGCGTCTGATCGGTCGTTCCGTCTTGTCTCGCTTGGCCCTGCTCTTTATCGCCGGTCACTTCTTGACCCCAGCCGCCCAGGCTGACACGCTTGTTGGTTCAAACGCGGACAACCGTCTGAGCGTGGCCTTGGCCGTAAAGCCGGAAGCCGCGCAGGCCTGGCTACCTGCCCCTTGGCAGGTGGAACCGCTGGCAAAGGGGCCATTCACAGGGGCCAACCTTTTCATCGCCTGCATCGATCGCTTGCTCAATCTGGATCCTGCTGGCAAACCGGCCGCAGGGGGGGCGTTCCGTCTGGTGGCGCTCTATGTCCCCGCCAAGAATCCACAGACAGGGGATTCGGCCCTATTTATCATTCGAGTATACGGACCGCATACGGGTTCCGGCCCTTACAGGAATAGCGTCCAGGCCACGGTCCGCCGAGAGGCCAGCACGAGGGGCGCCGGCTTTGACCCCGGGACGGGGAATGAGTGGTGGCTGGTTCAGGCCAAGTCCGGCGGGATCATGGAGTTTCAGATGAATTACCGGCGGGCCCTGCCGAAGCGATCGACCGGGGAGGCCAGACCCCATTCCAACATCGATCCGACCTTTTTCCGGATGTACCGCTACGACCAAATCATGGACGTGGTCAAAAGCATCCCGGATGACATCGATCGAGTGAAGGGCCATCACCTCCGCGTGACTATCCCGGAGCTCGCTGAAATGTTCGATGGAACCGAGCAGCTCGTCGGCATTGCTCTGGTTCCCTGGTATGGACGGCAAACCTTTCTCCCCTAGGAAGATGGCACAAGGCGCATATAACCACTGAAACATGCCCACGCTCATGGGACGTGGTTTTCTACAACGAAATAGAAATGGAAGAAATCAGGGAAAACATCTTTTTCGTCCCTGGAGAAGGAAAGGGCCGCTTTCCCTTTTCCCATTCCGTCCTGATCAAGGACGGCATCAATGTCCTGATCGATGCCGGCTGTGGTGTCAGCCGGCTTCAGGCAATCCAGGAAGAATTGCCCCTCGATATGGTGATTTACTCCCATGCCCACACAGACCATTGCGCCGGGTGTTGGACCTTCCCTCCGGAGATCGTCTGTGGACCGGAGCAATGGAGCTCGGTCACCGGCAACCTGCAGCAAATGGCCCGGCGTTTCATCCCCGCCGAGTTTCAGGAAGATTGGATGGGGTTTATGCGCGACCAAGCGGGATTTAAGGATTTTCGCCCCGGACGAGTTTTCCATGACAACCAGACTTTCGACTTCGGCAGCATCAAGATGGAGACCGTGTACACTCCCGGACACTGTCAGGATCACTACTGTTTTTATCTCCCGGATGAAAAACTGATGCTGACGACCGACATAGATCTCACGCCCTTCGGCCCCTGGTACGGCAATCCTGAATCCGATATTGACGACTTCATCGCTTCCATCAAGAAGTTGAAAGGCTACGATATCAAGATCGCCGTCTCCTCCCACAGAGGAGTCCTTGAAAGAGGGTTAGATGCCCTGTTTGATCAGTTCCTTGAGGCCTTTGAGGTGAGGGATCGACAAATCCTCGATTTCCTTCGCTCGCCGCGGTCTATGGACGACTTCGTGACCGCCGCGTTGATCTACGGTCGATATCCCTATCGGGAGTCGGTCCTGAAATGCTGGGAGAGTCAGATGATCGCCAAGCATCTCAAGCGCCTTATCGGCAAGGGACTCATCGCGGAGACCGACGGAAGGTACACCCGTCTTTGAATCGCTTCGCACCTGCCTGAATCATCCCCATCCCATTACGCGGCCTGGGCTTTTTTACTTGACAAGCAACGCGAAGAGACGAAATAAAATCGCATTCCCGCAGCCTGAACCCGGAAAGTGTAAAGCCCATTCGCTTCAAGCGGAGCGCCCCGCCAGATTGGGGCTCGCGAATGAGCGGGCCGCCTGCATAAGGGCACGGAACCCTGTCTTCTCGTATGAGACTTCATGAGATGAGGTCTGTGATACCTTATCGCCCGGCCATGGGGGTCTCTTTTCAAGAAACGAAACGTCACCTGCTCGAACGCCAAAGAGGCTTGCGAGCAAGGCGGCCGGAGCAGACTCAGAGAATGCGCCAAGGCTGTCAGTCCCGCCTATTCCACGGAGGCCCTCCGGCCGCCTCGGGTAGCGCCTTATGCCGAGACAACGCACTCAATTCCTCGTTTTTGAAAAGAGACCCCCATGGCCGGGACAACAGCCGTCGGACAATCTCAAAATGTCAAATTCGAGTGCTAAGTTCATGAAGTTTCCAGGTTGCTCAACCTGGGCGCCTCTGCGGCCAGCGCCGGCACTGACAAATAACACGTACGAGACACTTTCAAAATTGGAGGTGTGCCGTTTTTCTGCTGCACAAGGCGGCACAAGGGTCTTCACCGAGGCGCAAGAATTCCCCGGTTTGAGGCAAAAACAAAAAGAGTCTTCATCTTATCTTTCCTTATGCCCCATGCCTTGCGCCTTAAGCCTTTCATATACGTCGCAAGTGGAAACCCTTTGACAATCCCGGCTTGTCGGGAGTCAGAAGGAAAAGTGCCATTTCCAGGAGGAGACACCATGAAGAGAAGCGACAAAATCCTGCAGCGCCCGGAGTTCTCTTTGAATCGCGGGCTTTTTAAGTCGATGGGGTACTCGGACGACGACCTCGGCCGGCCCCTGATCGGAGTCGTAAACACTTGGAACACGTTGGTTCCGGGTCATTTCAATCTGAACCTGGTCAGCGATTACGTCAAACGGGGGATCTACCGTGGCGGCGCAACGGCCGTGGAATTCGGAGGCATTGCGGCCTGCGACGGAACCGCACAGGGACACGTGGGCATGCATTACATCCTTCCGTCGCGAGAGATTATCTGCAACGAGATCGAGATCATGGTGCAAGCCCATCAACTGGACGCTATGGTGCTACTGGGATCCTGCGACAAGATCGTACCGGGGATGCTCATGGCGGCTGCAAGATTGGACATCCCCGCCATCCTGGTTCCGGGCGGGCCGATGCTGGGCGGCGTCTTTTTCGACGGCCGCAAGTCCGACATGACCACCTGTTCCGAAGCCCTCGGCATGCTGCGACGCGGCGCGATCAGTGAGGAGGAATTTGTCGATCTGGAGGAATTGGCAGGCCCCTCCTGTGGGTCATGTGCCTTCTTCGGGACGGCCAACACGATGTGCTCTCTCTCCGAGGCCATGGGCATGACCCTGCCGGGCGGTGCCTTGATCCCCGCGACCCACGCCGAGCGCCTCCGACTCGCGCAGGCGTCCGGCCTCGCGATCTGCAAACTCGTCAAGGAGGGCATCAACGCCCGCAAGATCATCACGAAGGAATCCCTCCGGAACGCGATCCGGGTATGCCTGGGCGTGGGCGGTTCGACCAACGCGGTCCTCCACCTCTCCGCGGTTGCCTACGAAGCCGAGGCGGACATCGATGTCATGGAGACCTTTGACGAGTACAGCAAGAACACGCCCCAGATCGCCAAGGTAAATCCGGCGGCCAAGTGGGATATGGAGGACTTCTGGAAGGCCGGCGGGATCCCCAGGGTAGTGGAGCGCATGGCGCCCCTCCTCAACAAAGATGTCATGACCTGTAGCGGCGCCACATTAGACGAGAACATCAAGGAGACCCGGTATCGCTTCCCTAAGAACGAGGAAATCATCAAGACCCTGGATGAGCCCTTCCAGAAAGCGGATGGTCTGGCAGTGCTTCGGGGGAATCTGGCCCCGGATACGGGGGTAAGCAAGCCTGCGGCCATTGATCCGGCCCTCTGGCAGTTTACGGGTAGGGCTAGGGTGTTCGATTCCGAGGAAGAGGCCAACAAGGCTATCTTAGATAAGCAGATCAAGGAAGGAGACGTGGTCGTCATCCGATACGAAGGCCCCAAGGGCGGTCCCGGTATGCGCGAAATGTACAAGGCCATGAAGTATCTCTACGGTCTCGGGCTCGCCAAGAAAACGGCCCTGGTCACGGACGGCAGGTTTTCAGGCACCAACAACGGGTGCTTTATTGGGCATATCTCACCGGAGGCCGCTGAGGGCGGCCCCATCGCCATTGTGAAGGATGGGGACCAGATCGAAATCGACATCAAAGCGCGAAAAGTCGAATTAAAAATCACCGACGATGAGATAGCCGCACGACTCAAGGCCTGGCATCGACCGGCACCAAAGATCAAGCGTGGATACCTAGCCCTCTATTCGCGACTGGCGAGTTCGGCCGCGGAAGGAGCGGTCATCAAGAACGACTAGGCGCAATCCAACGATAAACGCAGTTGCCGCCTAATCGGTACATTGCTTAACCCTACTGTTGCATAAACAACACGTCGAAAGATGTGGAAAGACAAAAATAACAA
>CAZAGT010000060.1:0-18843 GCA_964484515.1 uncultured Desulfobacteraceae bacterium
GTTTGGGCCATGAATACCTCTGCGACGAGCCGTTCTTAGAGAAGACCGGACTTCTCATCGATTCAAATGTGGGAAGGCTCAGGGGGGACATCAACTCCCTGAAACGGCGGTTCCCGGGCAAGTTTGAGGATGATTCGAAGACCGAGGACCTTCTCGATTATATTGATGGGATTGCCCACGATCTGAAACGGCCGGATAGGAAGATCAGCGAGAAGTGCTCGGCCGGCGCCCTTGGCCGGGATTTAGAGCAACGGGTCAAGGCCCTCGGCGAGATTATTGATGAGATCCGAATTCAGGTTGAGGGACACACCCCCGTCTACACCAAGGTGGAGGCCGTTCTGGGCCTCTTCGGTCGTCTCAAGCCCGCCGTCAGGGCGGTGGCGACCTCCTCTTCGCTCACCATTAAGTTCGTGGTCTTGCTGATACTTGCCTCCCTCTTGCCCTTTTCCTATCTCCTGCTCACCATGGAGACCGAGAAGGGCCTCCTCCAGGAGATCATCCGGATCGAAACCACCCTGAAGTCCGAGCAAGATGTCCTGGCTCAACTTGTCGCGGAGAAGGCAGTGATCCTGCGGCAAATAGAGACCGTCAGAAATGAAGATATGAGCCGGCAGGCAAAGATTGAGGTGATGGACTTGAACGTGAAGGTTCACAATCTCGATGGAAAGCTGCAGGAGGTTCAGATCAAGATCGACGCTAACGAAGCGGAGAGGGACGCCCGCAAACGGCGGCTTGAAGAGCTAAGAAAGAAGTCTTTTCTAAAGAGGCTGCTGAAGCAATAGCCCCTTAAATCATATACTTTTTAAACGACTCTTTTGCCACTCTCCGGTTTCGGGTGTCCCTGTCCGAACCCCGGCCCGTGACTCTCACCTCGGTCAATTCATTGTCGTCGGCATCACTGTAGGCCACCGTGATCGCGACAGCCAGCCCCTCCAAATCAGGGTTAAGCTCTCCAGTGGCCAAAGCGGTCGGGCCGGGGATCGACGCGGTTCGCAGCAGGAGATCGTCTTTCCTCGCTAATGATTGAATCGCCAGATTCTCTGTCTTGTTCCTGCCGACGACCAGTTTTGTGTGCGGCCCCAATCGAAAGTGACGGCCTAGTTTCAGAAGCTCAATCTCCCGCACTCCGTGCTCAGGGCGTGAGTCGATGAGGTCTTTCAAGCGACGCGAGAATCCCTGATCCGTCAAGAGGCATCCGCCAGCCGGAGCAGGGTACTCCATAATCCCAAAGCTCTCGGCCAGCCTCATCTGGGGTTTCCTCGAACGGCCTGAGAACCCCATCAGTTCATCCCGGTTAACCCATCTTTCCCGCTCGGGGATGGTCGTTGGGAGCCGCTTTGCGGATAGGGGACGCAAGATCAGATCCTCAAAGCCGCTTTCAGACGCTACAAGGGATAGGGCCTTACGGTTCTGCGACATCGGTCGCTGCCCCAGGACTTCACCGGTGATGATAAAGCTTGCACCTTCCGCCGGGAGCATTTCACCGGCGGAATGGAGCATAAGGGCATGGCAGTCGATGCAGGGATTCAGGTTTTCACCGTATCCGTGCTTCGGGTTTCGTACTACCTCGAGGTGCCTCTGGGTGATATCGATGACTTTGAGCGGAAGGTTGATCGACCGGGCCGATTTTCGAGCCCTAGGTGAGGTGAAAAAAGGGGTCTCAAAGAAGAGGGCGAGAACGTCGATGTCCTGAGCGCGAATGAGCGAAGCGGCCAACATGCTGTCAAGGCCGCCCGAAAAGACGCACAAGGCTTTCATTTACATGCCGGCATCGGCGATTTCTTTTGCCAGCTTCCGTTGTTTCTTCGTCAACTTTTTTGGCACTGAAATCGCGATTTGCACATAGGCATCTCCGCGTCCGCCGCCATTCATGCGGGGCATTCCGTAACCTTTCATCCTGAACTTGGCGTTGCTTTGGGATCCCGGAGGCACCTTTAGGCGGAGCGTCTTCTTATCAATCGTGGGGACTTCGATTTCCGTTCCGAGCGCTGCTTCCGAAAATTTGATTTCTCTGGTTAGATGAAGGTCATCACCGTCGCGCTTGAATATGGGGTGCTCGCGCACCTTGATCTTGATGTAGAGATCACCGCTTGGCCCCCCCATCTGTCCAAGTTGTCCTTTGCCGGGTATCCTGAGCTTCTTGCCCGTCGATATTCCCGCCGGGGACTTGACAGCGACACTTTGTTGCTGCCCATTGATCTGATATGAAATGACCTTGCTCGTTGTCTGTGAGGCCTCTTCCAAGGTCAGCGCTAATTCATAGATCAGATCTTGACCCTTTATGCCGCGTGCCCGGCCGCCGAATTCACCAAAGGGTGCTCTGTGGGGAGACCCTGCCCCTCGAAAGGGGCCTTGTCCAGGTCCACCGAATATCTGGCTAAAGATGCCTTGTCCTCTACCGCCGCCAAAACCAAACTCTCTGAAGATGCTCCCAAAGTCAACGTCACGAAAGATGTCTTCCTGAGTAAATCGGCGCTGAAAGCCTTCCGAGCCAAACATATCGTATTGCTTCCGCTTCTCCTTATTGCTGAGGACGGCATAGGCCTCACTGATGTCCTTGAATCTAGCTTCGGCCGTTTTGTCACCCTTGTTCTGATCAGGGTGGTACTTCAATGCCAGTTTGCGATAGGATTTTTTTATTTCATCGGGCGTGGCTGATTTTGAAACGCCCAAGATGGAGTAGTAATCCTTGCCGGACATGACTTTCTCACTCGCCTTCGCCAGATTTACCCGCCTTGGGCGGGATCCGCGCGCGGAAGCACCGGTGCTTCACTTTTTCTTTGTGAAAATCGTAACTTAGATGAAGAAAATAATCATCTTGCGTCTGCAAGTCAAGAGGCTCCAAGGCCCGCTTTCTTACTCAGTTGGTCAGCCTTTTTCCTGCAATCGTTATTCCAAGTTCGAAATATCCTCTTCAGGCCATTTCCTGGCGGTGAGCCGGTAGTCGAAGGCAGCCTTTATGTTTAGCCGTTTTACCCGAATGTGCTCCGGAAGCGGCGGAAACGGAGCAGCCATGCTGATTGCCCTGACGGCTTCTCGATCCAGGATCTCATAGCCCGACGCCCGTATTACCCCCACGTGCGTCATCCGACCGCCGGGCTCGAGGCTGAAGACAGCCATCAGGTTTCCCTCAATAAGATTCTCCTTAGCCTCAGGGGGGTAAACCCAGTGACGCATGATCCGCTCCTTGACAATCCGGGCATAGGACACATACTGCTTATCCTCCGTATCCAATGAAATCGTATGTTCTTCCTCCACACTCGGCGTCTCCTCCTGTGGCTTTGGGGGAGCAAGATCGGTCTCCTCGTAATAACGCTCGAGGTCCTCCACCGGGGGCCTGATCAGAGTGACGCGGTAGGTCCTCAGCTCCTCTTGCACATCGATCAAGGGAAAGGCCCCCTGAAAAGCCAGAAGGAGGATGAGATGAACCACGAACGAGATGCCGAGGGTGACTCGCATGATCACGGACATCTCTTCTCATCGTCAGGGTTTCCGGGACCGTCGACCCAGAGGCGCCTCTTTTTTTCGAACCACCACTCCGTACTATCCGTTTCCAAAATCTCCATGGCTAGCGTTTTGGCGTTCTTCGTGATGAGCCTTTGAACGGCGTATGACAGCCATTCGCGTGCATATTTGTTGCCAAGGTCCTCTTGCTCTTTTAGTGCCAGAATGAGATCGAGTTGATCGGCGTCCCTGGAGAGGCACGCCTCTAAAGACGTCTGTTCGTTGAACTCACGAAGTAGTGAGACAATTTCACCGCAATGAGGAAGCCCTTGCGTTGCATCCCGGAGGGCTCGCTCTTCATCGGCCTCGACATACTGTTTGTTCACATAATTAAGGTCACCGGTCCTCGCTTCATGGACGTCATGAAAGAGGCACATCAGGGTGGTCTTATGGACATCGGCTTTAGGCTCTTGAAGAGATAAGAAATACCCGATGAGCGCCGTACGAAACGAATGCTCTGCGACAGATTCCCGACCGGAACCGAGGAATTGATAGCCCGCGCGGGGTGTCTTCTTAAGCATCCCTGCTTCAAACAGAAAATTAACAAGTGCCCTCATATCCCATGCCCATTTCTTCGATCGTCTCTGAGAGATGATGTCCAGAATCGTCATTCGTGTGCTTTCTGAGGTGAATTGAAGCGCTATGCTCCTGCGGGGCCGCCACAGAACACGCAGAATCTCGTGAGGCCGTTGTGTTTGGATCCTCTCGTCGCTCCTTCTCGCACCTGCTTGATTTATTCATCATCGGCGTTTAATATTACCTCAATTGAGGCGGGCTATTCAATCTTTAGCCCCCAAAATGTGAGCAACCGCCGACCAAGCGAGCCCATTCGGAGCTGGTTTTTCCCGTGACGGCGCGGAGAAGCGTCGATGCTACTGCTGGGCGAGAGCCAGCCTCCCGAGAGTGCCCCTGAATCTCGCCGTTTGAGAATGAATGCTGGCAACGATGACCGAAACACTCAAAATATACACCTTTCCGGATCCTGTCCTGAAGAGCAAGGCTGCGCCGGTAGAAGACATCGATGAGGGGATTCAGCGGTTGATCGATCGAATGACGGCCACCATGTATGCGGCTCCGGGGATCGGGTTGGCCGCAAATCAGGTGGGAGAGACCCAGAGGGTTGTCGTCTACGACGTGCACTCAAGGGACGGAAACCGCAGTCCTTCGATCCTGATCAATCCCGAAATCGTGAAGGCGGAGGGGAGCATCGTTTACGAGGAGGCCTGTTTGAGCGTCCTCGATTTTTCGGCCGAGGTGGAGCGGGCCGAACGCGTTCTCGTACGAGGGGTGGACCGTGATGGGAATCCTGTGAGCGTTGAGGCAGAGGGTCTGCTAGCGATCTGCCTTCAGCACGAGATCGATCATTTGAACGGGGTCCTTTACATTGATCTTATCAGCACCCTGAAAAGGACAATGTACAAGAAAAAACTAAGGAAGATGCAAAAAAAGGGGGACCCTAGACTCTGATAGCGGGAGTGCACCATTGGGGGTCTCTTTTCAAAAACGAAACGTACCTGCTCGAACGCTGAAGAAGCGTGCAAGCTTGTCCGCCTCTTGAGGGCAAGGCGGCCGGAGCAGACTCGGAGAATGCGCCAAGGCTGTGAATCCGGCCGATACCGCGGAGGCCCGCCGGCCGCCTCGGGTAGCGCCTTATGCGGAGACAACGCACTCAATTCCTCGTTTTTGAAAAGAGCCCCCATGACCAGGCGAATAGATGTCGAAGAATCTCAAAATGTTAAATTCGAGTACCAACTTCATGAAGTTTCCCAGTCGATCCAATGGGTGCCCTCGCGAGGCGGGGAAACTTCTACGGTCAGCGGCTGTGCTGAGTTGAGGTTAACAGGACAAAGATGGGGCCTTTTCCCCATAAAGAGATCCCGGCCAAACCGAAGCTCATTTTCATGGGCACACCGGAGTTTGCCCAGCCCACGCTCAAGGCGCTCATCGATCATGGGCATGATGTGCGGGCTGTGGTTACTCAGCCTGACCGGCCGAAGGGTAGAGGCAGGACCTTGGCGCCTCCCCCGGTGAAACAGATGGCGGCTGAGCATGGTATTGAGGTCTTGCAGCCGGAAAAGGCGTCTGATCCATTTATATGCGATCGGCTTAAAAGAAAGGAGCCTGATCTTATTATCGTCCTTGCTTTCGGTCAGATCTTACGCCCGGCGTTGCTCGAGGTCCCCAAGTGGGGTGCCGTCAACATCCACGCTTCGCTCTTGCCAAAATACCGCGGCGCCGCTCCCATCCAATGGGCGATACTGAACGATGAGCCCAGGACGGGACTCACCCTCATGCGAATGGACGAAGGTCTCGATACGGGCCCCATCTTGTTCCAGACCGAGACCCAGATCCTTAAAGATGAGACGGCCGGCCAGCTTCATGATCGTCTCGCCGAACTTGCCGGAGAGATGATCATCGAGGCGCTTTCTGCTATGGCCCAAGGGGCTATCCGGGAGCAACCTCAAGACAACGCATCTGCGACCTACGCTCCCAAGATCGAGAGGCCGGACTGCGTTATCGATTGGAACCAAAAGGCAGGGAAAGTGTCCGCGCTCATTCGGGCCCTAGACCCGAGGCCTGGTGCAGCCACTCGCCTGGGAGATAAGCAGATCAAGCTCTTCAGCTCGAGGATTATCGATGACGAGCGTCTTGGCGTCGTCCCGGGCAGGGTTGTAAAAGATGGGGGAGGGGCCTTGCTGGTGGAGGCAGGCCGCGGTGTGATCGAGGCAAGAGAGATACAATTACCTGGAAGAAGGAGGCTATCAGCCGCCGAGTTTTTGAAGGGGGCTTCCATACCTGAAGGGGTGATCCTAGGCCAATGAAGAACAGAGCTGATGAGTCAGGTTCAACATTTCCGATGGCGATCGGGGAGGTCGGTGAGCGCAGCAGGCACGAACGCTCGGAGAAGCGGACATTCATTTTGCTACTGCTCCTCACCTGCCTGGCCCTGTCGCTGATAGCGGTGTTGCTGTGGTGGGTCCCATACGTGGGCTTCACCCGTATCCACCCCCGGCTCCCCCTCATCATGGCGATCCTGTTCGCGCTCGTCGTGTGGTTTCTGATTGGCGGAGGTCTCACCCTCGTATTCACCGTGCTCCGCGGCAAGAACCTCTTTTTCAACCGCCGGATTCGGGGCGTCGTTATCCGTTTTCTCTTCCCCCTCTTGGTGCTGATGGGTAGACTGGTGGGAATTGGCAAGGATGAGGTTCGAAGATCCTTTGTGGCTATCAACAATCAGCTTGTCCTGGCTGAAGCAAAACGGGTTCCGCCCAACAAGCTTTTGCTCCTATTGCCTCAGTGCCTCCAGAATCATGAGTGCGGCGAGCGGATTACGATCGACATTGAGAACTGTAAGTCCTGCGGAAAATGTAAGATCAAGAATCTCCTTTCCCTATCCAGGAAGTATGACATCCATATTGCCGTAGCGACGGGTGGTACGTTGGCTCGTAAGATCGTGTATGAGACGAAACCGGACATGATTATCGGAGTGGCCTGTGAAAGAGACTTGACAAGCGGCATTCAGGACACCTACCCCATCCCGGTCTTCGGGATCCTGAACAAAAGACCCCACGGCCCCTGTTTCGATACGGATATCGATCTTGAGATGGTCGAGCAGGGTATCATGAGCTTCCTGGAATATGAAACCGAAACCAAGAGAGCTAGCGCTCCTGGTCCTCAATAGGCTGTCACGTGAATCCAGTCATCCCAGGGCCATCCTCGACGAGGTTTATCACCGTAACGCTCACCTCATCCCTAGAGACAGGGCCTTCATAAACCAGTTGGTGCAGGGGGTCCTGCGATGGCGTCTCCGTCTAGACTGGGTCATCGAACACGTCTCCGATGCCCCCCGGCGGAGAATCTCGTCGGATGTCCAGAATATCCTGCGTCTGGCCCTATTTCAGATGTTCTACCTTGATCGGGTCCCGACATCCGCAGCGGTCAACGAGGCCGTCGAGCACGTCAAGAGGCGTGGACCACGACACGCCATTGCCTTTGTCAACGCGATCCTCCGAACTGCCGACCGACGAAGGGCATCGATTCCGTTTCCCGATCCCCTAAAAGAACGGCCCCTCTACCTTTCTGTTTTTTATTCGTACCCGCTCTGGCTTGTGGAGAAGTGGATCGGTCAGTGGGGCGCCGATTTCACGGAACGCCTTCTCGAGGCGGGTAATCGGATTCCTCGTCTTTGCGTGAGGGTTAATCGGATCAAGCTTGACCGCGACCAGCTCATCTCGCGCCTGGCGCAAGAGGGCGTTAGCGGGTGCCCGTGCGACTACTCGCCGGTAGGTGTGGTGCTCGACGGTTTCAGGGGTCGGGTGGATTCGTTGAGAGCCTTTCAGAAAGGCCTTTTCCAGGTTCAGGACGAGGCGGCCCAAATCGTTTCCCAGTGTCTTGCGCCGCAGGTTGCCGAGGCCGTCATCGACATCTGTGCCGGCTTGGGCGGCAAGGCCACCCATCTGGCGGAAATCATGGGAAACCGCGGGGTGGTGCTCGCCCTTGACAAGGATCCGAGGAGACTGATACTCCTCTCTGAGAGTGCGCGGAGGCTCGGCATCAAAGGAATCGTGCCCGTTGCGGCGGACGCAACAGGGTCTGTCGAGTCTTTATTCCCCGGCGGGTTTGACGAGATCCTTGTGGATGCCCCTTGCTCCGGGTTGGGTGTTCTCGCGAGGCATCCCGACGGGAAGTGGAACCGGAACGCAGACGACCTCAGAAGACTAAATCAGATTCAGATCGATATTCTCCGGCAATCCTCGTCCGTCTTGCGCCAGGGGGGCAAGATGCTCTTTGCTGTTTGTACACTTTCGCAGGAGGAGAACGAAGACGTCGTGGAAGGCCTCTTGGCGCGCCAAAAGGATATTGTCCTTCGGGATTTGCGGGATGTCGTCCCGGCATGGGCAAGGCCCCTGATCGATGATCGAGGATTCCTGAAGACATTCCCGCACATTCATCATATGGACGGGTTCTTCGCGGCCCTTTTTACGAGGATCTGAAGGCCCGCAAGGGAGAACGGAGGTAGCAGGTGGGAGAGATAGCGCCTTCAATTCTTTCGGCGGATTTCACACGACTTGGCGAAGAGATTAGAGCGGTGGATCACGCCGGCGCCGATTCGATCCATATCGATGTGATGGACGGCCACTTCGTGCCCAATATTACCATCGGCCCCCTGATCGTTGCGGCCGCGCGGAGGGTCACGGAGTTGCCCCTGGATGTCCATCTGATGATTTCGAATCCGGATCAGTTCATTCCTGAATTCGCTCGGGCCGGAGCCGACCGGATCACGGTTCATGTCGAGGCCACGAACCACCTGCACAGGACCCTTGTGTCCATCAAGGAGGCCAAGGCAGATCCAGGCGTATCATTAAATCCGGCCACGTCCCTTCAAACCTTGGAGAATGTCCTGGGCGATGTGGAGCGGGTGCTCATTATGACGGTAAATCCGGGATTCGGCGGTCAGGACTTCATTCCGGAAATGATTCCTAAGATAGAGCGGCTGCGGGAGATGCGCGACCGGCGGCAGCTCCGTTTTGAGATTGCCGTCGATGGGGGAATCAATCCGAAGACGATTGGTCAGGTGGCGTCGGCAGGGGCCGACGTCTTTGTGGCCGGTTCGGCGATCTTCGGCCAGGGGGACTACGCCGAGGCCATCGGTCTGATGCGCGAGCAGATTGATACGTGATCTTCGGCCTAGAGCTGCGTTCTCAAAAGGCTTTGACTGGTCATAGCCCCTGTGGTAAATTGAATGTTTACAGTCACGTGATCAGGGAGGGATGGCCGAGTGGTTTAAGGCGGCGGTCTTGAAAACCGTTGTCCCGCGAGGGACCGTGGGTTCGAATCCTACTCCCTCCGCCAGGAAATCCAGCGTTGCTGGATTTCATTCGCAGCTTATAGCCTGTGGCTGTGAGAGGTATACTGAATTTTTACGTCGGTTGAGAGTGTTTCGCGTGAGCGGTGTTCTTGAGTTTTAGGTTTAAGAGTTTTAGGGTCTATCGGGAGGCAAAGGAATACTGTAGATTTTCAAGGGATCTCGTTCAGCAACATGTCGCGAGGCAGGATAAGGACCTAGCCAATCAGATTGTACGGGATGTCAACTCTGTTGTTCTGAACATCGCTGAGGGATCAGCAGACAATTCAGACGCCGAATTTGCCCGCTTTCTTGGGATAGCAATACGGTCCCTATACGAATCTGTCGCGGGGTTCGATTTGGCTGCGATGTATGGTTACATCGAGAATGACCTAAACAGGAGAAGCGAAGACAAAGCGCTCGATCTGATAAAGCAACTTGCATCGTTCAGAAACAAGCTCAGGGCCGAAAGCGTTACCGATTCAAAGAAACCTTTTCATGTTAGCTAATGGCTACAGGCCATAAGCTAATTGTATTACGCGGAGCGTAATCCCGGAGAGATGGCCGAGTTGGCTGAAGGCGCTCGCCTGCTAAGCGAGTGTAGGGTTATAAGCCCTACCGAGGGTTCGAATCCCTCTCTCTCCGCCACGAAATCTCCTCTCCCCAAAGCTCGCCTCTACCTTCCGGCTGGTCATCAAGGGCCGGTGGCCTTCTGCAGCTTCGCTTCGTTCCGACCGTTGATAGCCACACGACAACCTTTGCGTGACAGGGCCAAGGCGATATCCGGTCCGATACCACTGCCGCCTCCCGTAATCAAGGCGGTCTTGCCGCTCAGACTCATCCCTATTCTCCCCTAATCCTTCTTTTCAGGCTTCCTTCTTGATGGGAAACAACTTTAGTTCAGACGCAAAGGTGGCTTTGGGGAGGATGGTTGCGTGAGGGCCGCCTGCAGGACCTGTTCGTTTCCCATGACGAGTTCCTGCCAATCCGCGCGCTGCGGCATCAGGGGGGGAATAGCCGGATACGTCGGCGCTTCCGTGGGGACTGCGACCGCGTCGGTTATGTCGCGTCCTGTCACCTCGCCCTTGCGGAAAAAGAGGTTATAGGTCGCCCAATAGAATTTGCTGCGGCCACTATTGGTGGGGAACCGTCTCAAGATGGAAGGCAAGGCGTAGAATTGCTTATAGGCTAGCTTGTGCCCCTCGCGCAATTGGCGCGGCGTGAGGTTTCGGGGGCGGTAGACGATGTGCCCCTGATCGTATTTGTCCCAGTCGTAAGAGACGACACGGTCTTCCTTGAGCATGTCATACCACACCAAGGTCCCGGGATAGGGCGTAAATACCGAATAGGCGCAGACGTCATATTGGGCTGTCACGTTGTGCCTGACCGTCTCTTCGAACACCGAGGCATCGTCCTGATCAAACCCGAACATGAACAACCCAAAGACCAAGAGGCCATAGCTATGCATCTTCTCGACTAAAGCCTGAAAGGTCTCGGGGCGGTTTTGGTATTTGTGGGCGTTTCGCAGTGATTCACGCGAAATCGATTCAAACCCAATACTCAACATGTAACACCCGCTCTCGGCGGCGAGTTCCAGTAGTTCGTCGTTGAGGGCGTTACGGCTGTTGACCCCCGCCTGCCAACGGATCCCCCGGCCCTTAAGAGCCCGCATCAGCTTCGCCGCGCGCTTGGGAGTACCGAAGAAATCGGCATCGTTCAGGGCCAAGACGCGCTCGCCACAATTCTCAATCTCGCGGATGACCTCATCAATGGGGCGGAACCGAAACCGTAACCCGAACATCATATGCTCGGCACAAAAACTACAGGCGTGATGACAGCCTCTTGAGGTCTGAATAAAGGTATGACTGACATAGCGGTTACTCTTTAAAAGATCGTAGCGAGGTATCGCCATGTCGGTCATCGAATGAAGGCGCTCACTCTTGTAGATACCTTTGAGATTGCCCTCCTCAAGATCCTTGAGCACCCTCGTCATGACGAGCTCGGCCTCTCCCACAACCACGGCATCGGCGTGCTCTAGGGCCTCCTGGGGCATAAAGCTTGGATGAACGCCCCCCATGATGACGGGGATCCCACGGGAACGGAAGGTGTCGGCAATCTCGTAACCGCGGTTGGCGTAGGAGGTCATTGCTGAAATGCCCACGAGATCGGCCTTGATATCGAAATCGATCGGTTCAATGTTCTCGTCGGTCAGGATGACCTCATAGCGGTCTTGCGGGATCAAGGCGGCCACGGCGAGGAGTCCGGCGAGGGGAGAGTAGAGGGCTCGGTTGAGATACATTGGGCGAGTCGTGAATGAGTTCGCCTTCGGATTGATGAGGTGGATCCTGCGTGTCCGCTTCATGGCAGCTCCCTGGTGTCGCGCACCGGTGGAGGGTACGTGGCTGTGAAGGCCCCCGACAGAAGAAGGGGCTCCTGAATGGGCACTTGAGTATAGGCAATGGGCCCAGAGGTGTCAATGGCCTTAGACAGGCGGCTTTTATCAATAAGCGTTCAGCCTTCAGGCAAGAAAATCGCTGCGAACCATCATTTGCAGAGCTCGAGGATGCTGCGACAACAAGGCCGAAGGGAAGGGGCTTGCAAGAGGATTTGGGGTAAATCGAATGCGTGTGAATGGGGTAGGTTTGAGAGAACTGGCTTTGCCCGTTGCTTGCCTTGAGCGCTCGCCCTGAGCACTTCCAGGTCTTCCAAGCGACGGGGGATGATCCTGATAAAGACTGGAATAGGATTATATTCTGTGGGATTCTGCTAGCAGAGAAAGGCCTCCTCCCGGGGGGATGCTGTTATCCTCGGAATGACCTGAGGGTCCTGACCAGAATTCACGAGCGTGCGTACGAACCTCGGCTCCAGGTCGAGCATCTCGCATATCCACAGAAATGAGCCGATGCCGTCGTTTTCACTTCCAAACCAATGTTGAGCGCTCTGGCCGTCAGCGCTTTCGTATCTGAGAGGTTTTGCGCTTTCATCTCTGGCATCTTTGATGGCCTGCTCGAGGACGGCAGCCCACAACCTCCTGCAAGCCAATCCGCTGCGGTATATATCTTCGCAATACATAGTATCAGTGCACCTCCGCATTCTTGCTCACTTCGTGTTCCTTGACCCTTTAGAGGGTCGCATCTACTACATATCTATCTGTCATATATACTGCAGTGACCTTTGAGCTCTCACTCCTCGCAAAGAAGCAGGAATCATGCCGGAGTGCGATGAAAGCCAAATATCTTAAAATACTGCACACTTGAGAACGACAAGGATGGAGGGGGGTGTATGAAAGGATGGGCACTTTTGATGACCGTGCATGATTTACGTCAAATGCTTGACTGGAGAAAGGTAGTCGACAACCTGTTGTTATCACACACCAAAAGGGAGGTAAGCGTGATATTGAATCCGTTTCTGCTTCCGATCACGCACCTCTCGCACTCCTATCAGTCAGTCCATATACTTCTCCAGAGTCTCGAGGAAGGTTCTCGTGTTAATCGGTTTGGCGATATAACCCGTACAGCCTGCTTCCAGGGCCTTTTCATCATCACCCTGCATGGCATAGGACGTCAAGGCCACCACCGGGATCTCCTTCAGATCACCGTCTTCCTTGATGAGCCTTGTTGCGCTCAAGCCGTCCATGCCGGGAAGCTGGATATCCATGAGTATCAGCGCCGGATGGTGTTCTTGGGCTAATCGAATGCCTGTCTCCGCGTCTGATGCTTCAACGACCTTGTATTTGCCGATTTGGAGGAGACTTCGCACTAACTTCATGTTTAGCTCATTGTCCTCGATGACAAGGACTCTTTTGTCTTCCATGTGATCCACTCTCCCTCAGTATCCTATTTTTCTCCCGGTTTTTGCTTCAACACATAAACAACGCATCACCGCGGTTGCAGCCCGAGCAAGCGTCATCCACCCGTGAAAACCCGCGTACCGCCTTTCAGTTGGGCCGAATCTTCGTAGTACGCTGCTTGAACCAATCTTCGACAACGGACCTATCGAAACGCCAATGTTTACCTATCTTGGTGGAAGGGATTTGGCCCTCGGCGCACATCTTGTAAAGGGTTGATTTGGGGACCCGAAGCCATCTTGAGACTTCGTCGATGTTTAAGATGCTCGTTACATCAGGATTCATGTCTACCTCCAGGCGGTTTGATCCGGATGATAAAGCCTACCTATAAGATGAATGATTTCTGTTCTTGGCGGATAACACCATTTTGGCACTATATATCTATCGGAAGATCGATTGTTATCCTTAAGGCAAATTGAGGGAGAGGAGCGAAGTCAGCCTCTCTGAAACCGGGTTTTCGACGCTCTCGTAAGCGGCTTGCAAGGGTGGGAGCCGTGAACGGTTCGAGTCAGACCGAGGTATCTGGCGTCCCCGGCCGGTGCACGGGAACAGGGAATCCAGCGGACTTGTCAGCTTTTGGCGAATTGACGCTGAGATTGCCGGACCCCGCTTCATTTGGAACCGGATGGGACCTATCTCACCTTGGTGCCCTTCATCAAAAACAAGAGCGGAATAATCGCGAAAAGGAGGATTGAGATGAGCCGAAAATCATCCAAGAATGCCAGGGTTGATGCATGTCGCTGGATTTCGCCATAGAGAAAGGCGAGGGCCTGTCTCCCCGCCGTGACCGGGTCGGATCCGGCAACGCGCAGCGCTGCCGTTACCGCGTCCAACCATTGCCGAACATCGGCGTCCCAGAGGGTGACGTGGGCGACGAGGTAGTTCTGGTGAGTCTGGGTGCCTCTGCTCAGCATGGTTGTAACCAGGGCGATTCCGAGACTTCCCCCCAGGATGCGAGCCAAATTGAAGAGCCCTGAGGCCTGTCCCATTCTCTCCCTGGGCACCGCAGCAAGCGAGACCGTGTTGGCGGAGACCCAGATCCATGAAAATCCCATACCGAGCAGAAGCCGTGGTATCGTCACCTGCCAGAATGATGCTGCCGTATTGAGGTTCGACGCATATTGCATACCCCATCCACTCACCAAGGCCCCGATACCGATAAGGAAACGCGCATCGATATAGGAGAGGAGTTTCCCGGCCATCGGCATGGTCACCACCGAGGCGATGGCCCCGGAAGCGATGACCAAGCCGGCCTGATAGTTGGTATACCCCATAATGGTCTGTGCGAAGAGGGCGATCAAGACGATCGAGCCGTAAAAACCGAAACTGAGGATGGAAATCTGAATGGTGCCGAGAGCGAAGGTTCGGTTCTTGAGGACTCGCAGATCGACGATCGGATCTTTTGTCGATAGCTCCCTCCAGATGAAGGCTGCGAAGATGGGAACAAGGATAACGGTGAGGGTCACAATCAGGTTTGAGGCAAACCAGTCCAGCCGTTGCCCTCTGCCAAGGATGACCTGGAGGGAGCCGACCCAGATGATGAGGAAAAAGAATCCCCACCCGTCGATCTTATGGCCTTCTTTGCGGAGATACGGCGGATCGGCTAAAAAGAGGGAGGCCAGAATGATCACGATGACGGCGATGGGGACATTCAGATAGAATACCCAGCGCCAGCTGAAGTGGTCGGAGATTTGGCCGCCCACGGTAGGGCCCAGGATAGATCCGGCCATGAGACCGCAGGACCAGAAGGTAACGGCGATTCCCCGTTGGGCCGGCGGGAAGGTCTCCATGACGATCGCTTGTCCGGTCGCGGTAAGGGCTCCGCCACCGATGCCCTGAAACACCCGGAGCAGGATGATCAGGGCAAGGGTAGGCGCAATGCCGGCCAGCGCCGAGCACAGCGCAAAGAGGAAGGTACAGAATATGAAGAAACGTTTTCTCCCGAAGAAGGTGGCCAGCCATCCGGTCAGAGGCAGGATGATCGCGTTGGCAACGAGGTACGCCGTCAGAACCCAGGCGACCTCGTCTACGCCCGCTGCCAGGCTGCCGCGCATAGGGGCCAGGGTGATGTTGATCACGCTGTTATCGAGGATCTCCATGCCCGACGCGAGCGCAGCCATAACGGCAATGAGCCACTTATTCACTCCGAACCCTCACTCTGTTTTAGATCGGAAAACTTGGCTCTCAGGGTCTGGTCAGAGGCGGTTCTCTGCCCGATTGTCTTGTGATGAGGAGTATTGGCGGGATGGCGTGGGCGCGTCACTCTTTATCAAGGTGTTCCCGAATGATGCTTAGGAGTTCTGCGATGTCTTCAGCATTCAATTTGCCCTCCTTGCGGTAGAGGAGTCTCCCCTGTTTGTCGAATGCGAGCACATCGCTATTGTCATCCGCGATCCCCCACCTCTCAACGAGCACTTTCTTGTAGTCACGCACATAGAGCGTGGTGGGATAACGCTCTTGTTTCTTCTTTAGGGCCGAGGAGATCGCGAAGTTGGGGAGCCAGGTGGCCGCCATATTGATGATGGCGATCGATTGGAACCGGTCTCTTGGGAATTCTTCTTTTTTCAGGGCTTCACTGGCATCGTTATTAAGATCCTTGAAATCAGGATCCACATAGAAGAGGACGTGTACCTTGCCCTTCATCTCCGTGCTACGCCAAGGGGATCCATCGAGCCGTCCGCCCCGTTTGTCTTCCAACACCACCGTCGCCGGGTTCTTGCCGATTTCGATTTCGGCCCAAGCGTCAGATGCCCATAGCAGGCAGAGTGCCGCAAAGATGTACCTCATCACAAACCTCCTTCATCAAAAAGAATAGTCGGCAGGAGCGACAGAGGAAAAGCTTCGGGGAACTGGCCTCTTCAGAGGCTGCCGAAAAATGTCCAGATGCAAGGCCTCCGAAATCCTAGGAATGAGGCGTACATTGAAGTACGCCGCAATGACGAAGGATGAGGGTAACGCAGCCCATCGGCTTCGCTCAGGGCCGTGAGCCTGTCGAACGGCAGATGGAGGTTTTACGGCAGTCTCCTGGGTAGACTCTAAAGGGCGAGGGACTATTGTGTCAAGGGATTCCCAGGCTTACGCTTGAACTCCGCTCACTCGGCGGACATCGGCTGCTTGATCTTGAAGGGCCAGGGCTCGATTCAACTCATCATCCGTGAGGAGCCCCTTTTCCATAAGGATCTCTCCCAGCCTCATGTTTTTCCGGTCCAGGGCCCAATCGATCTCCTCATGTCTTGCGTAGCCGAGAGTCTTGAGGATTTCCCCAAGCCTGCGACGAGAACTCCCCTGATGGGTTAAAGCACGATCTAATTGTCGATCCGTCAAATGGCCGGCCTGGATCAATACTTCACCTATTCTGAGCCTTTGCTGGGATAGGGCCTCATCGAGGTTTGCTTCAGAGATACGTCCCCCGGCAACCAAGAGCTTACCGAGTTTAGGTCGATATTGCTTCACCGTTTGTGAATATTCAACGACCCTGTTTCTACCCATCTCTTTGGCCTGATACAGGGCCTGGTCCGCCAAATTCAGGAGTTCGGTAGGAGATTGGTCCGCGGCGCCGTCGTAGGAGGCGATACCCACGCTCACGGTCACTCTGAACCTTGCCTGTTCAAAAAGGAAATCATGCCGAGCCATGGTTTCCCTAAATCTTGCGCACACGATATGCGCCTTTTCGGGCCCTGTATTGGGCAGGATAGCAGCGAGTTCCTCACCTCCGTAACGGCAAACAAGGTCACTTTCACGGACGCTTTTCTTCAACATCACGCCGACCTCGGATAGGACCATATCGCCGGCCAGATGACCGAACGTGTCGTTTACCCCTTTAAACCGATCCAGATCGAACATGCAGAGGACCAAGTCGGTCTTATAACGCCTGGCACGGGACACCTCTCGGGCAAGGGCTTCCCTGAAATAGC
Organism: uncultured Desulfobacteraceae bacterium; assembly: GCA_964484515.1. Lineage (GTDB taxonomy): Bacteria > Desulfobacterota > DSM-4660 > Desulfatiglandales > HGW-15 > CAZAGT01. The sequence continues at coordinate 17,111 of CAZAGT010000060.1, forward strand.
GATGGTTATACAGTCCGGTGAGTTCATCCTTCGTGGACATCTCAACGAGTTTCTCCTGCGCTACCCGCAATTCCCGCTTGAAGCGCGCCTTTTCAAGCGTATTGGCTATCGTTCGCGAGATGGATTCATCGGTGATTCGATCTTTTGTGAGGTAGTCGAAGGCGCCCATTTGAATGATCGTGGCGGCCGTCATTTCATCTCCATGCCCGGTAACGACCACGACAGGAGTATCGAGACCCTCTGAGCTCAGTCTTTGCAGAAAATCGACGCCGTTTCCATCAGGAAGAAGGTATTCCAGCAAAATGATATCGAATTGCCTTTGGGCCAAGAGATGGAAGGATTCCTCGATGCTCTTGGCTCGACTGACCTGGATTTGGGTGTGATCTTCGAGAATTCTCCTCAACGCCTGAAAATCATCATCGGAGTGTTCCAGGACAAGGACCCTTATCTTTTGGTCAAAGTTGATGATGGGAGATTTGTTGAGATAGGGCTTTGTGTCATAGTACCTGATTCCTTGGATCTTTTGGACGATTTCGGATATCCGTTCGCCGGCCTCTTCTATTTCAGCTACGTGATGTTGCACCTTTTGGGGATTCTCTTTGTGCAACCGCATCAACTCGATGTTGCCCAGGAGGACGGTCAGCGGTTGGTTGAGCTCGTGAGAGGTCGCTCCGGCCATTTGGAGTAACACTTTTAGCCTTTCTTCCTCGATGAGAGATCTCTGGTGGTCGAGGATCTTCTGATTGGCTTCCTCCAAATCCTTAACAGTTCGGCTGAGCTTGCGGTTTGCTATCTCCAGTGCCTCTTCCGCATGCTTTCGTTTGGAGATGTCCCGGACGATGCCGGTGTAGAACATCTCGCCTCCACTCCCCCAGACGGAGAGGGAAAGCTCGAGAGGGAATTCACTCCCGTCCTTTCGCATTCCGGTCAGTTCCAATGTCTCGCCGATCACCCTGGATTTGCCGGTCCGACCGAACCGATCAAGGCCCTTTTGATGTGCCTTTTCGTAGCGCCCCGGCATTAGGAAGGTCAGGGGCCGATGCTTCACTTCGGCTTCCGGATAGCCGAACATCTCTTGGGCGGCGTCGTTCCAAAAGATGATTTCTCCCTTGCGGTTGGAGGTGATGATCGCATCGTTGGCGGATTGTGCCACCGATTTAAACCGGGTCTCCGAGTCGCGCAGGGCCCTCTCCGCCTCAAGGCACCTCGCCTCGGATTCTTTCAGCTCTGAGACCCTTCGGCGGAGGGACTCCAGCTCTCTCAGAAGTTCGTCATTCTGACGGGATTGCGCTTTCATAACCTAGGACTCCTATCCACCCGGTGCGCGTCACAAGACGGCTCGACCTAAATGATGCGGTTCCCCCTTGGAATTTGAGCAGGATTTGTGCCAAGCTCGATCAGCTATTCATTTTGCTGTAATTGCAGGTACTTGATGATCGAATCGAGGTCCAGGCTCATCCGCGTCTCGATATATCCGATCCTCATGTCGCCATTGTGTCAAATTCTTGGTCCTTGGCGCGTCGTTCTTTGTCCCCTTGGTGAAAGCGTTTCTTTGCTTGGCACCTCACAAGAATCTGTGGGTCAATAGATCGATATCGAGAGCACAATACTTTGAAGTTATATCCGTTTTCGATCGAAATCCGGACCTTCGGATTTCAATCGGATGGCCGTGGAGTCTGGTGGGAGGCCCGCGATATCTTTTCTTCGATTCCGGGGCTCCCGGGCTGGTCTTT
>CAZAGT010000061.1:0-14038 GCA_964484515.1 uncultured Desulfobacteraceae bacterium
GGAAGGCACCTACCCCCTCCCGGAAGCCCAGGTTGACCGGTTCATGTTGAAGTTGAAGATCACGTATCCCACGAAGGAAGAGGAGCATAAGATTCTCAAGAAGATGGCGACCACGACTCCCAGCACGGACGTGGAACCCGTCATTCAGCGGCAGGATATCGCAGATTTGAGAGGCTTGGCCGACGAGATCTACGTGGATGACAAGATCGAAGAGTATATCGTCAACGTCGTGGAAGCCACGCGCAACCCGAGTCAATATGGTCTCGCAATCGGGGATATGATCCGCTACGGCGCCTCGCCCCGCGCCACTATCTACCTCACCATGGGCGCCAGGGGTCATGCCCTCCTCCTGGGGCGCGGCTACGTGACGCCCCAGGACGTGAAGGACATCGGCCTGGATATACTCCGACACCGTGTCATCGTCACCTACGAGGCGGAGGCGGAGGAGAAGACCTCAGAGGATATTGTGAAGTTGATCTTCGATACGGTGGAGGTACCCTAAAATAGGTATTTAGGTGGAAGGCTGAAGGTGGAAGATTGAAGGTTGAAGGTGGAAGACTGAAGGTAGAAGGTTTCCAATGCGTGATCATACAGAACTCAGGGCATTTGAGTTGGCTGACGAGGTTGCCGTTTTGCTTTATCGAGTAACTGCTAGATCCCCAAAAGAGGAATTGTATGTTTTGACTCCTCAAATGTGTAGGGCAGCCGTTTCGCGATCCCTTCTAACATTGTGGAGGGATGCGCACGCGACACCCAGGCCGATGTCCTTCGTTTTCTCTTCATCGCTTTCGGTTCTCTGAGGGAGCTGCACTATCAGCTGGATCTATCGAAGCGTCTGGGTTTCCTTCACGATGGGGATTCGTCTCTGATCGAACCCAAGATCATCGAAATGGAGAAGGTCCCGAACGGCCTGATCCGAGCGGAGCGAGATCGTTGAAAACCTTCAGCCTTCTACCTAAGTACCTTTGTTTTTTGCAGTCATGATCCCTAAAGAGCTCGCCAAGAAGATTAGATATATCGAAATCTATACCAGCAAGGCGGTCAACGACGTCCTGGCCGGGGAGTACGAGAGCGTCTTTAAGGGTCGTGGCATGGAGTTTGACGAGGTTCGCGAATACACCCCGGGCGACGAGATTCGAACGATCGATTGGAACGTGACGGCCCGTATGGGTCACCCGTATGTCAAGCGCTTCGTTGAAGAACGTGAACTCACCGTCATGTTCCTGGTGGATCTCTCGGCCTCCGGGGCCTTCGGCAGCGTCGACAAGACCAAGAACGAGGTCGCGGCGGAGCTATGTGCCCTCCTCTCTTTCTCAGCGGTCAAGAACAATGACAAGGTCGGCTTGATCGTCTTTACTGACAGGACTGAGCTCTTTGTACCTCCCAAGAAAGGCCTCTCCCATGTCCTGCGTTTGATCAGGGACCTCTTGAACTTCAAGCCGAAAGAGGTCCAGACGAACATCTCAGAAGGCCTCGATTATCTTGGTCGCGTGACCCACAAGCGCTGCGTCGTATTCCTAGTCTCCGATTTCCAGAGCGAAGGTTTTGAAAGGCCGCTGCGAATCCTCTCCAAACGGCACGACCTGATCGCCCTGTCGATAACCGATCCGCGCGAAACGGTCATGCCGGACGTCGGCCTCATTGAGCTGGAGGACGCCGAAACGGGCGAACGGGTGGTTCTTGATACGGGCAGCCGTGGGGTCCGTGACGAGTTTGTGAGGCTCGGACGAGCGCGGGCCCATCAGCTCCGCAACACATTTCGATCCATGAATATCGATCACGCCGAGGTCGTCAGCGGGTCGGACTATGTAAAAAAGTTGGTCGGTTTTTTTCGGAGTCGTGAACGGCGACGGAGGTGAAACACGGTGGATGAGTTGAACTTGACCTTGCCGGAACGAAAGACTGCCGCGACAGGATCACAGAAGCTGGTCATCATCCTACTCTTCTTCCTGATTGCGGTGGGCGTGGCCAATCTGGTAGCGGCCCTGTACGCTCCTGAACGGCATCGAGAAACATCCCCTGCAGGTCGACTCCCTGCTGATGATATCCGCGACTTGGCCTTGAAATATGAAAAACAGGCCCTTTGGGAGCAGGCAGCGGTGACCTGGCGCGAATACTTGGAGCTCACCGAACTCGACGCCGAGGGTCGGGCCAAGATCTGGTACCGGATCGGTAAACTCTGTCAGGATACGGGAGAGTATCAAAAGGCCCTTGCCGCCTACTATCGCTCTGAAAGCCACGCCAGAGTACCCGAATTGGAATCCGATATCAATCGCCGGGTGCAGGAATGTCTCGAAATATCGGGCCTGTTTGCCGCACTGCGTTATGAGCTGGAGGATCGCGTCGGCGTCGAAAAGACAGCGACCGGCGAGACCGTGGTGGCCGAGATCGGCGCGTCCAAGATCACGAGGGCAGAGCTGGATCGACGGATCGAAGAGCAAATTGAGCGTCAGTTGGCCATGATGGCGCCCTTCATGACGGAAGAGGACCGCAACGCGCGCAAGGACATGATGCTGAAACAGCTTTCATCTGAACAGGCGCGGCGTCAGGCCCTGAATCAAATCGTCCTCGAGGAGATCCTGTATCGGAAGGCACGCGAGGACAAGCTCACGGAGGATCCCACGGTTCGTGCGATTATCAGGGGCGCTGAGCGCAGTATCCTGGCACAGCAGGTGCTCGAGCGGGAATATGCCGAACAGATCAAGATCCTGCCGGTTGATCTGGAGACCTATTACCAAGCCCATAAACAGGACTTCAGGGAACCAGAACAGGCGCTCATCAGTCACATCCTCCTAGAGGATCGGGCGGCGGCGCAAAAGGCCCTGGCGAGACTCAGGGAAGGGGCCGATTTCGCTGAGCTGGCCGAACGACTCTCCCGTGATCCCAAGACCAAGGATAAGGGCGGTGAGATCGAGACCTGGGTTAAAAAGGGCGCCGTTATTCCCGAGATCAAGGTCCCCGCAGAGTCACTCGAGGCCGTCTTCCTCACGGAAGCGGGCCGGGTTTTGGACGAGCCGCTGGAATCGAACCAAGGCTTCCATCTCATCAAGGTCCGCGAAAGAAGGCCGGAGCGTCAGCAAGACTTTGAAGAGGTTCGGGCCGATGTCTACCGGGCCCTGCGATCCCGCAAGGAATCCGAAGTGAGCGAAAAGCTCGTGACGGAGCTCAAGGAACGTTATAACGTCGTGATTCACACCTCAAACCTTCAAGATAGCGTTAGCGACGGCAGTGATGGGGATGAAGCCAAGAGGTAGGCACGATTTGCTTGGGTCAGCGAGGGAATCATGTGGACATGGTCGGGTACAGTCCAAAAGCTGTATTTACCGCAGAGTCACAGAGGGCGCAGAGTCGGTTCTCCTTTTCACTTTCTGCTGAGAGGCCAGAAAGTGAAAAACAACAGCCCTTCGGGCACGATCGTATTTAACACAAATCATTATATAGACCAGTGCAGATCAAGTGCGGACTTTATCACGGAGTGATTGAGAAGTTTCATTTGCCGCCCTCCTTGCCGTGCCATAGCTCTAGCGACGGCAGGTCAGCGGCAAATGAAAAAAACACCTTGTCTCTGCGTTCTCCGCGTCTCGAGCGAAGCGGGCGGTGAAACCATGGAAGCAGATCTGTAGCTACAGAACACGAGTCACGGAGGAAAAGAAAGGTCGTGAGGCGTGAGGAAAGAGGCTCGCGGAATGAGGGGCGTTGCGCGATGAGGATCTTGGCCTTGCTGGTCCTCCTGCTGGCCCTGGCGGGAGCAGGTTGCATCAAGGCCGATGAGAAGAAGGGGCCTGACAAGGATTTTGAGATTCGGAAGGAGTACCAGCGCGGCCCACTCACCTTTACCGTCAAACTGAGCAAGGATCAGATCACTATTGCAGAGCATGTCTTGCTGCAGCTCGAAGTCAAGGTGGAGGACGCCTACCAGGTCGAGCTGCCGGAGTTCGGCGACAAGCTCGAGCAGTTCGGCATCGTGGACTACGTGGCGACACCACCTCGACTTGAGGGGGAAGACCTGGTCGTATACACGAAATCCTATGAACTCGAGCCGTTTCTTTCCGGGGAGTACAAAATCCCCCCCATGAAGGTCTCCTTTTGGAAACAGGGAGAGGAGAAGAGGCACGACGTGGAGAGCGAGACCCTCACCGTTCGGGTTTCCTCCCTGCTGCCCGAAAAAGCAGCAGAGCTGAAAATCGAGGAGATCATGCCGCCCGTCGCCATCCCACGCCCTCCGCACCGTTGGCTTTACGCTCTGGTCGGCGCCGCGATTCTTTGCGCGGTCGGCTTTTTTGGGTATCAGCGGTGGCGGAAACTGAGGACGGGCACGAAAACGGTCATCGGGCCGCCGGCCCACGAGACCGCCTTTGCACAATTGGAGGAGCTGATCCAGGCCAAGCTGATCGAAAGGGGTGAGGTCAAGCTGTTCTACTTGCGCCTCTCCAATACCTTGCGACACTATATCGAGGACCGCTTCGCCTTGCGGGCCCCCGAGCTGACCACCGAGGAATTCCTTGCAGACCTTCGTGATACGGATATGTTGATCCAAACCCATAAGGCCCTGTTGAAGAAATTCCTGCAGCATTGCGACCTGGTGAAGTTTGCCGAACATCTGCCGACCACTGATGAAATTCAACAGGCCTTTGACGCCTGCAAGCGTTTTATTCTGGAGACCCAGGCCCCGGCACAAGCAAGCGCCATGAGTGAGTGAGAGATGCGATTTGAAGCACCCTGGGCATTCCTGGTCCTACTCATCATCCCCTTGATCGGCTGGTACTACCACCGCAGCCGTGGATGGGGTAGTCTCCGCTTTTCCAGCACGGCCCATGCGAGCCGTGTCAGGCCATCCCTGAAGCAGCGTTTCATGGGAGTACCGCTTTGGTTGCGCATCCTGGTCCTCATCCTCCTGGCCGTCACCCTGGCGCGACCTCAGGAAGGCAAAGAGCAGGTGCGTGATATCAGCAAGGGTATAGCGATCGAAATGGTGGTCGACCGGTCGAGCAGCATGGGGGCCGAGATGAGCTTCAAGGGCCAACAGCTCACCCGGCTCGACGTGGTCAAACACGTCTTTGAGGAGTTTGTCACCGGAAAGGGGAGTGAGCTCGCCGGACGGCCCAACGACCTGATCGGGATGATCTCCTTCGCCCGTTACGCCGATACGGTGTGTCCGCTGACCCTGGCGCACGGGGCCCTTTCCCAGTTTCTCGAGGGTATCCACCTGGTGAGGCGGCGAAATGAGGACGGCACGGCCATCGGCGATGCGATCGCACTTGCCGCGGCCCGACTCCAAACGGCGGAGGAGACGCTGGCCGGGCAGACAAAAATGGGCAAAGACAGATTCGACATCAAGAGCAAGATCATTATTCTGCTCACCGACGGACAGAACAACGCCGGCAAACGCAGTCCCTTGGAGTCCGCCGAGCTGGCCAAGAAGTGGGGCATTAAGATCTACACCATCGGGGTAGGCGGCACGGAAGGTCTCGTGCGCCAGAAGGGCCTGCTCGGCCGCTTTCTGCTCCGAACCGGTGAAGGGGTCGATCGCCGGACGTTGGCGGCCGTCGCCGAGACCACCGGGGGGCTCTTTCGGGTCGCCGAGGACGCGGATTCCTTGCGCGCCGTTTACCGGGAGATTGACCGGATGGAGCGGAGTGAGATCGAGACCGTTCGTTATCTGGACTACCGGGAGCTTTTTCAGCCGGTGCTCTTAGTAGCCTTGTTATTGATCTGCACCGAAATAGCTCTTCGATGCACCCTGTTTAGAAAGATTCCATGAGCGAGATTCGACTTCACGACACCCAGATGCTCCTGCTCCTCTGGACCATTCCGTTCCTGATCGGGCTATTTGTCTATGCCGGCTACCGGCGGCGTCAGGCCCTTGAACGCTTTGCCGAGGCCGATCTGCTGCCGCTCCTCAATTCCTCCGTGAGTGCCGCCAGGAGACGCTGGAAGGGTGGATTGCTGATGGCGGCATTTGCCTTGTGTGCCGTGGCGGCCGCGCGTCCGGCCTGGAACCCCGTACCCAAGACCCTGCAGCGCCAGGGCCGCGACGTGGTCTTTATCCTGGACGTTTCCCGCAGCATGCTGGCCGAAGACCTCAGGCCCAACCGGCTGAAGCGAGCCAAGCTGGCCATGCTCGATTGTGTGGAAAGACTCCAGGGTGACCGGGTGGGTCTGATCGTGTTTGCCGGGAACGCCGTGGTCAAGTGTCCCCTTACCCTCGACTACGGCTTTTTCCGTATGATGCTGGAGGGGATATCCACGGCTAGCGTGGCTCGCGGCGGGACCATGATCGGCGATGCAATTCGAAAGGCCCTGGACGAGGTCTTCGACGATCTTGACAAGCAGTACAAGGACCTCATTCTGATCACGGACGGCGAGGACCACGACAGCTTCCCGGTCGAGGCCGCATCCGAGGCCGGCAAACGCGGCATCCGGCTGATCGCCATCGGCATCGGCGATGAGCAGCAGGGCAAGCGCATCCCGGTCACGGACGAATCCGGGCGGCGAACGTTCTTGAAATACCAGGGCCAGGAAGTCTGGTCCCGGCTGGATGCCGACACCCTGCGCAAGATGGTGAACGCGACCCCGGGCGGCCGCTATCTCAATGTGGCCACCGGGACCATCGACCTGGGCGATGTGTACCTGGATCTGGTGGCCGGTGCCGAAAAAAAGGCCTTGGAGTCCAAGACCGTCAAACGGTATGAGGAAAAATTCCAGATCTTCTTAGCCCTGGCCTTTATTCTGCTGTGCACGGAACTCGCCCTAAGTGAAAGAAGGAAAAAAAGGTAGAAGGTGGAAGGCATGCGACTTCGTCGGTTGGAGGTCTGAGGTTGGAGGCATCGGTGAACGGTGAACGGATAACCACTTTCTGCATCGTTGCCATCATCCTGCTTGGGTTATGCAGAACATTGCATGCGGCTTCGGGTGCCGATCTGGTGGCCGAGGGCAATCGTGCTTACCAGCGGGAGGACTACGAGGCCGCCTTGGCGGCCTATGACAAGGCCTCGGTAGAGGCGCCTGAGGCCCCTCAGGTCTACTTTAATAAGGGTGCCGTCTATTACATGCAGGGGGATTACACCAAGGGACGCGAGATGTTCGAGCAGGCCGCGCTCAAGGCCAAGGATCTCGAACTCGAGGCCGCCAGTCAATACAATCTCGGAAACTGCGCCTTTCGCGAAAGCGAGCGACAACGGGACAGCGACCTTAAGAAGAGCCTTGCGGCCTTGGAGCGGAGCATCCGACACTACCAAAGGGCGCTCGAATTGAACCCTTCTTTGAAGAATGCCGCCCATAACATCGAAGTCGCCCGTCTCACTATGAAGCAGATCCTGGATGAGATCAAAAAACAAGAAGAACAGGCCCGCAAACAACAGGCTGAACAGGAAAAGCAAGCAGAAAGACTGAAAGAGCTGATCCAGAGACAAGAACAACTGGCTCATGAAACAGAGGCCCTGGGAGAAAAGGAGCAGGCCCGGCCCAAAGCGCTCCAAGAGGATGCAAAGGGATTGGCCGGTACACAGGCGAAACTGCGGGACGACACGCAAGGATTGGCCGATGAGATGCAGCCCCGGCCAAATGCGGCGCCCGCCGCAGGGATCAAGAAACACATCGAACAGGCTGTCTCGGACCAGGACATGGCACGCAAGGACCTGGAGAGGACAAAACTCCCCGAAGCGCATTCGGCCCAGGAGCGGGCCGCTGAGGAGTTGAAGAGAGCGCTGGCGGCGCTGCGGGGGCAAGGGGAAGAACCGGAGCAGCAAAAGATGCAAGGGAAGCAGGATCAACAGCAGGGAGGACAGCAGCACCCCGAAGACAACCGGGATACCGGACCCGAACAGCAGGCGCAAACCCTCGCGCAGGATACACGCGCTCATGACATCCTGGAGGAGGAGCGTGAGAATCGAGAGCAACGGCAAGTCCCCGCAGCGGGGGGGGCATGGCGCGTGGATCGGGATTGGTAGGTTGAGGTTGGTAGGTAGAAGGTGGAAGGTGGAAGGCTGAAGGGAAGAGATGTGAAAAAGGTTCGAGGAACAAAGATCAAAGGTATGAGGCGTGAGGCGCCCGAAAAACAAAGCCCTTGTCGGTGAACAGGGAACAGACAATGGTGAACGAGGTGGTCGATTGGAGGCTAAGACACAGTCAGGAGGGACGAGTGACGATTTTCGCGAGATCAGCAGGCCACGAACTCGGGCATTCATACGCCCCATTGATCCCTAAAACCGAGCTGATCCCAACACCACAGTTCGTATTGCCCGAAGGGTATCGGTTCTTTGGTTTCCGCTTTCTCAGCGGCAAACAAAATCACTTTCGGCTCTGAGACCTCTGCGACTCTAGCGAAGCTGGTGGTGAAGACAACAAATGTATCGTAAACCATTTCTCATAAAAGCATTGCTTTGGGGATCTGCTCTCCTAATCCTTGTCGGGCCGATGGATGTGGCTGCGGCGGTTTCGGTGAGGGCCGTGGTTGAGCGGACCGAGGTCTTCCTAGGAGAGTCCTTTGTTCTCCAAATCCAGGTAGAGGGCCATGATACCCCCGAGGAGCCGGATCTATCAAATATCGGCGATTTTGAGGTGCAATCTTTGGGCGGCCAGCAAAACAGCAGCTCGTCCATCACGATCATCAACGGGCAGGTGACAAAGGATATCCGACGGGGTTACATCTTCAATTATCGTCTGACGCCAAAGCGGGTGGGCACCACCACGATCCCGGCCGTTGAGGTCGTTGCAGGGGGCCAGAGACTTCGCACGCAACCCATTTCCATCAACGTGGTGCCACCTACCGAAATCGAGGATTTCAAGCTTCGAATGGAGTTGTCGGCCGCCGAGTGTTACGTGGGACAACCCCTCTTGTTGACGGTCACCTGGTACATTGGAAAAGACGTCGAGGGTTTTCAGTTCTCGCTCCCGGTACTGAGCGATGAACGCTTCACCTTCGCCGATGTGGAAACACCGATCGACCCAAATCAAAAGCACCTTTATCTCCGTATTCCGTTAGGAGGCCGCGAAGTGATCGGCAAGAAAGGGCATGGCTCCCTGGACGGCAAAGTGTACATGACCGTACGCTTTCAAGAGGTGTTGATTCCCAATCGGGCCGGCAACGTGGAAATCCCGCAGGGCACGGTCGCCTGCAATGTCGTCGCGGGCTACAAGCGGCGTTCATGGAATCCCAACTCCATCTTCGATGATGATTTCTTTTTCGGCAGGCAAAACCAGGCCGTCTTGAGGAAAGTCGTGGTTCCATCGAATAAATTGTCCTTGACGGTGTTGGACTTGCCGCGGGAGGGAAGACCTCCCAACTTCACGGGACTCGTGGGAGACTACCGCCTCGATGCCGAGGCCGCACCAACCGAGGTACGCGTGGGAGATCCCATCACACTCACCCTCCGTGTTGCCGGCCCCGTTTACCTCGATCATGTCGAATTACCATCCTTGCAGGCCCAGCCTCAGCTTGCCGCCGACTTCAAGATCCCCGCGGAAAGGGCGGCCGGCAAAATCGAGGGAGGAACAAAGGTCTTCACCCAGACCCTGCGCGCCAAACACGCCGGGGTCAAGATGATTCCTCCAATCGAAATGCCCTATTTCGACCCCCGAAGCGGGAAGTACGCCGTGGCTCGCACGAAGGAAATACCCCTCAGTGTGAGTTCTACGCGGGTCCTGACGGCCCAAGACGCGGAAGGTCGTGCCCTGCCCCGGGAGGAAAAAACGGAGCTGGAAACGTGGGCCGAAGGGATTGCGCACAACTATGAGGACCTCTCGGTCCTCAAGGATCAAGCGCACGGTCCCGCCGTGTGGGCCCGTTCTCCGGTTTGGATCGTAGCGATCGGGCTGCCGCCCTTCGCCTACCTCCTCCTGTTGGCCGCCGTAACCGCTACACGCGCAAGACGCGCCGATCCAGAGGCCGTGCGATCCCGGCGGGCCTATGGTGAACTGGCAAAGAGGCTCAATCGCGTCCGCCGGGAGAAAACCGGAGATCGCGTTCAGATCAACAGCGCCGTGCTCGATGCCATGCGGCATTATCTGGCCGGCAAGCTCCGTTTGTCACCCGGTGCGCTTACCTTCAACGATGTCCGGGGGCTGCTTCTTGAACGGGGCATTGATGCTGAGACGGTGGCGCGCTTGGGTCAACTGCTCGAGGAATGTGAAACCAGTCGTTATGCCGGTCTGACGGCGGACACGCGGCGGGGTGCGGCCGACATCATCGAACGCGCCCTCGGTCTGGCTAAGGACCTGGAGCGGGATCTGAGATGAGATCGTTCCGCGACCCTGTCCGAACCACCTTGCGGCTCGGCCTCTTGGTCCTCTGTCTTCCTGTTTGCGTCTGGGGTGGGCCGCTGGCGGAGGAGGAGCTGCAAGACCTCTTCAGTCAAGGTAAGGCCTTGTTTCGCCAGGCCAACCAGGCGGTTGCCAGCGATCCGGACAGGGCCAGGGAGCTTTACCGCAAGTCGGCCCTACGCTTAGAGCGCATCATCCGCGCCGGCAAGGTTCAAAACGGCAAGCTCTACTACGATATCGGAAACGCCTACTTCCGTATGGGCGACCTAGGTCGAGCGATCCTTTATTACCGCCGGGCCGAGCGGTATCGTCCGCATGATCCAAACCTCCTACAGAATCTCAAATATGCGCGGAGCCGCCGCCTCGATCGAATCGAAGAGCAGCAAAAGACCAAGGTCCTAAAGACGCTGCTGTTCTGGCATTACGACCTATCTGCGCGGACGCGTTCGCTCATCTTTGCGGGGGGCTCTTTGCTTTTTTGGGTTGGACTGACGGTTCGCATCTTTGCGAGCAAATGGATCCCTAGGTGGGCGCTTGCCTGCGTAGGTCTGATCGGCCTCCTCTTCCTGGCATCATTGATCTTCGAAGGCTTCTTCGCGGATCGTCAACAGGAGGGCGTTATCCTGGCGGAGAACGTATTGGCCCGCAAGGGGGATGGGGAGACCTACCAGCCCAGTTTCAAAGATCCCCTCCACGCCGGCACCGAATTCCGGGTCCTCGAGGAGCGCAACACATGGTATCATATCACGCTTCGTGACGGACGACGTTGCTGGATACCCCACAGCGCGGCAGAACTCGTATAGGTATTTAGGTGGAAGGTGGAAGGCTGAAGTAGGACCTGGGTGTTTAGGTTAAAGGTAAAAGGCTGAAGGATTTCAGCTATCTCGCAACGCTCGAATCAAGCCATTTAAGACTTTCTCCGTTTCGACGATCTTGGGTTCGATCAGGGATGAATCTTCCTCGCCCAAGAAGCCTAGACGCTTCGATAGATCCAACTGATAATGCAATTCCCTCAATGAGCCGAAAGCGACGTAGAGAAAACGGAGGTAGTCTGCCTGGCTGTCCCGTGCACAACCCTCAACGATGTTGGAAGGAATCGAAATCGCTGCGCGTCGCATCTGAGAAGTCAGACCATACAACTCCTCTCTCGGGAATCCTCTGGTCACGCGATAAAGCAATATGGCTACCTCGTCTGCCAACTCAAACACCCGAAGTTCTGTGTGATCACGCATTAGAGACCTTCTACCTTCAGCTTTGGGCTGCAGGCCCTTAGCCTCCAACCTCCTATCTTTTCCCTTCAGCCTTCTACCTTCTCCCTAAAGATCTATTCCCAGCTCCGCGAGTTTCGCGGCGGTGGGGCGGCCCTCTGCGTCCCAACCGCGCGCCCGGTAGTAATCGGCCAACATGGTATCCAGATCGGGGAGCTTTCCCTCCGCGCCGCCTTCAGCGTGAGGCATTTTGAGGAGCCTTTCGGGCAGGGTGTCGTCTTTGCGGTCTATCCCGAGACGATTCAGGATCAGCCGCTTCAAGTTGATGATCCGTTCCCCGATCTGGAGCAGATCTTCCAGATGAACATCCCAGCCCGTGGCCAGGCGGACCATGTCGGCGAAATCGGGACCCCGCAGGTTCGCATAGAGGCTGAATTTGCATACGACCAGGGACTCCAGGACCTCACAATAGTCCTGGAAGACCTTGACCCAATCGCCCTTCCCCTCGGTGGCAAAACGATCCAGTTGCTCCCCGTATCCCAGGTCGGCAAAGGGGAGTCCGCGCTCCAGCCAGAAGGTCGGCGCATAGATGTGACACCCGCCCCGGGGCACCGTGGCATAGCTGACCGCCCAGCTGGCAAAGGCCCGCGGATCGTGCATGGGCAGCTCGAGGTCTTTGACGAGCATGCAGAACTTCTCGGACCCTTGACCGATCTTCTCTGCGGCCTGCTTACACCCGTCGGCCAGGACGGCGCCAAATCCTTCCCGTTCGCCGATCTTAGTGAGCAATTCCACGACGGCCTCACCGTTCCCCCAATTCAGCTCCAGCCCGTCGATATCGGACGTGCTCAGGAGGCCTTTCTCGTAGCATTCCATGGCGAATCCAATGGCGCTGCCCGTCGAAATCGTGTCCAGGCCATAGCGGTTACAGATATCATTGGCCTTGGCAACGACTTCGAGATTATCGTTCATGAGGAGGGGCCCGAAGGCGGCCGCCGTCTCATACTCCGGACCCGCCCCGGACATCTTGTAGAGCCCTTCCTTCACCTCCACGACCCGACCGCAACCGACCATACAGGAACGGCAGGCATAGGTGTCCGTCAAGATGGTTTCCGCCATAGCCAGGCCGGATACCTTTTCGGCCCCCTCGCTCCAGGCGCCTTTCGTCCAGTTCCTGATCGGCACGTCGCCGAAATCATGGAAGGCCATCATCCCGCCGTCCGTCCCGAATTTGTGCAAGGCCTCACGAGCCGGCGCCTTCTTGACGGTCTGATTGAGCCTCTTCATCAGTTGCTTGAAACCGTCCTTATCAGCCATATTGTAGCCGACCGTACCCCGGACCGTGATCGCCTTCAGTTTCTTGGATCCCATGACGGCGCCCATGCCCGTCCGGGCGGCGGCCCGATGGTCATTGGCAATGATCGCCATATGCGACAGCTTCTCACCCGCCGGCCCGATCGTCATGGCGCGCACTCGCTTGTCCTGCTGTTTCTCGCGTAGGGCCGCCTCTGTTTCGAGGTTGTCACGGCCCCATAGATCAGTTGCATCCCGAATCTCGACACGTTCGTCCTCGATGGCCACATACACGGGCCCGTCCGCCGCCCCGTCCAGAATGATCGCGTCCCATCCGGCATGTTTCAGCTCCGGTCCCCAGAATCCACTTGCATGGGCCTCGCCCAAGATACCGGTCAACGGAGATTTGGCCGCCGCCACATACCTTGAACAGAAGGTCGCCGGCGCCCCCGTAAGGGGGCCGATCGCGATAACGAGGCGGTTCTGAGGGCTCAACGGATCTGCACTCCAGTCCATATCCTTCAAAAGGGCCGTGCAGAACCCGCTGCCCCCCAGGTATCGGCCCCTCAGATCCGCATCAGTATCCAATGTCTCTATGCGTCGCTCGCTCAAGTCGATCCGCAACATCTTTCCTGCATAACCCTGCATCTATCTCCTCCCTCAAAAATGTGGCTCCTCACACGAATTTGTGGGTCAATAGGTCGATATCGAGAGCACCATACATTGAAGTACCATCGTTTATCGATCGACATCCGAATTTTGGAATCTCAATCTGATGGCCCGGGAGTCTGCTGGGAGGCCTGCGATATCTTTTCTTCGATTCCGGGGCTCCCGCCAGTCACGGCGAAAAGACATCACCGTCCTCCCACCGCAGAGGCTGGAAACGCTTTTTCCGCCCACAAATTCGTGTGAGGAGCCAAAAGAGTTTTATGCTCAATTAGCCCGCCTTAACCGCAGATAGTCTGACCTTTCCCGATTGTGCCTTGTCTCAATCGGCTTCTATATCCTTTCGGCCATTCCGTCAACCCCCAGCAGGGTTTCGGAAAACCAGTCGCATCAGGACCTGATGCTACATCACGTATCCAGGGGCAAACCGGATCCGCCGGAATCACACAGCTTCGTATTCTCATCGTTTTCACCCTTTTGCCGGTTACTGTCTGAATACGTACTTGAGATACCTAACTTATCACCACAAAAATCCTCCTTTACTTTACACCGAAGAGGCATTTTGATCCAGACTGGGTGCTTTGGAAATTTCAAGTGAAACCACCTAATAC
>CAZAGT010000061.1:14048-18753 GCA_964484515.1 uncultured Desulfobacteraceae bacterium
CCTAATACGGTAGCTTGGAGGGTAGGAGAAATGCAGAAAACAGTACTTGGTGTATTGGTGGGTTTTGCAGTGTTGGTGTTGGTGTCTCCGGTCTGGGCCTATCAAGTAGATAGAAACATTCTACTGACTTATGGGGATGAGGCGAAGAACTACACGGAAGCATACTTCGATGCAATCGTGCAGGACATTGATGTGCCTTCGCTTACCGAGGCCACCCTCACCGTTTACCTGAGCCCCGCGGTTAACTGGGGCCCGACGGCGATGATCTGGGTAAACGGAGATCTGGTGGAGGGAAATCTGCCGGTAAGCTCCTCGACGGCGTGGACCTATGACGTCCTGGCCGACCTGCAAAACGACGGTGGCCTTACCTTTAAGGTCGAAAAAAAATCAGGAACCCTGTACTACCATGGGGCGGAACTCGATGTGACGCCCGATGCAGCACACAATCCGATCCCCGCTACGCTTTGGCTGTTTGGGGTCGGCCTAATGGGTCTTGCAGGGATAAGAAAGAAGTTCAGGAAGTAGCAAGCTCACCTCCAACTTCCAAAAGCACCTAAGCGGAGCTTCGGCTCCGCTTTTCTTGTGTCTCAAATCGTGAAGTGACATAGCTGGTTGAACAGATACGTAGCGCCCCTCCGAGAACACGAAGATTCACATTATCAGACAGGTAACTCCGGCTTCAAGCCCCAGCATTTATTCTAAGATTGAAGATTTTGGTTATGATAGGAACTCAATCGAGCCGCTTCGTTCAATTGAAAGACGAACATTTCTCGCGGTCCTCATTTGATCAAAATAGGATTGGTTATCCCCATTACATCAGTTAGTGTTAAAATAAGTACTTGAAATACTTACTTTTTACCTACAAAAATCCCCCTTTACTTCATATGCGGAATGCATTTTTGTGCACACTGGGATTGTACGTAAACGGGTCAACAAACAGCAATGACTTGAAACGCTGGTGAAGGGGGGATGAGATGAAAAAACCGGTAGTTGTCGTCTTAGTGGCTTTGACCTTGTTGGCTTTGGCACCTTTAACCTATGCCTATCAGATCGATAGAAACATACTACTCACATACGGAGATAGTGACAAGAATTACACCGAGACCTACTTCGATACAATCATAAAGGGCATTGATGTGTCTTCGCTTACCAGCGCAACCCTGACGGTTCACCTGGACCCCGCCGTGTCATGGAAGTGGCCAACGGCAAAGATTTGGGTAAACGGAGATGTGGTGAAGAGTAGTTTAGAGGTAAAAAACTCAACCGCGTGGACCTACGATGTCCTGTCCGACCTGCAAGACGACGGCGGCCTTACCTTTAAGCTCGAAAAGCGCTCAGGGAAAGTGTCGTACCTCGGGGCGGAACTGGATGTGACGCCCGATGCAGCACACAACCCGATCCCCGCCACGCTCTGGCTGTTCGGAGCCGGACTGATCGGGCTTGCAGGGGTGAGAATGAGGTTGAAGAAGTAGGTGTGTTCCTCTAACTCTCCAAGCACCTAAGCGGAGCTTCGGCTCCGCTTTTTTTTGATGCTTGCTCGTGCTCGACGTGCCCCAAAGAAAGTAACCTCCTCTTTCTGAAAACCGCATCCGTTTCGTCCACAAAAAGCTACGAATCGCCGGCCATCCGGGCTAATCCTATAGGCCGTTCCGAGCCTCAGTTTCCCGTGATTCGCCTGTTCTGATTCCCATGTTCAAATAGGGCCGCAACAGACAGATCCGGCTTTTTTCAACCAAATGGCCTTTCCGCGCAATGGCCGATTCTTGGACCGTGACATCCTCACGTGCATTGGTCACCGACATACGCCGGGAGCTTCTATCGACTTCGGGCCCCAAAAGGAGCGCTCTTCTCAGCCAAGCGCGACTGGCTGAACAGATTCTCGCTGCGGGGCCATTTCCCATTCCTACTCAAAAATGACGTAACCTACCTGCTCCGAGGTGTGGGAGCGTTCGGCGTCGTGCATTTGGTCCTCCTCGATGGCCAATTGCAGGCTGTCTGCGGTAAGCGGCGTGGCACCATACAAAATGGCCCATCCGCCATTGCCGCCGTCCATACCGACTTGACTGGCTATGGCCACCACGGGATTTGATAATCCGCCAAACGCGTAACCGTAGGGAGGACTGTTGCCCACACCGTCTACCGTGTCCGTCCCCACGGCGGCGATATAGGGTCTTGTCCCCATAACCCCGCTGCCGGCCTCAATAACAACATACCCAATTTCCTCGCTGGATCGTGTCTGATTGGCATCCTCACCCACGTGCTTACCAATATGGAATTCCGTCCCCGAGGGAGGCGTGCTCCTGGAGGCGCCATGCGACCAAAACACTGAAAAGCCCGGATCATTATACGTCAGCACCTGGCCAACCACCACCGGCTTGGTATACGTGTTGCCGTAGCCTAGACTCTCTTCTACCCATGACCCTGCCGCGGCAGTCAGCGTTGAAGTAAACCTGCCAGCCTCCATCTTCACGCCGTGCTCGGCCTCCGTGTAAACACCCTCCTCAACCACCATATAGTGGACATGGACACCGCTTATCACCCCGGTCAATCCGTCCGCGCGATCCACCCGCATCTCAAAGCCATTACCGGTAGCATTCCGCACCCGTACGACCAAGGGGGGGCTGTTACTGCTATAATTTGGGCTACATACCACCACCATGGAACTATACGACCGAACAAGCGGTACCGCGGTCCAGTCACTGTTGCTCACACCCGGGATGACCCCTATCTCGAGATAGGGCGCTCCACCCCCCTGAACAGACGTCACCGTTATCGATACCGTGGCTTCATTCGAGTCCACCGCTTGGTCATTCGCCACATATGTAAAGCTGTCGCTGCCTGCAAACCCGGAATCCGGCGTGTAGCTGAAGGACCCGTCAGGATTCAAATACACGGTCCCATTCGCAGGCCCTTCGACCAACCGCGCCGTCAGTGAGTCTCCGTCTACATCACCATCGTTGGCCAAAACCCCCTTCGCTGCAACCGTGAGCGTATCTTCCGCCCTGACCCCGTAAACGTCGTCAATGGCCACCGGAGGGTCATTGACCTCGGTGACTGTGATCGTTACCGTGGCTGCGTTGCTGTCCGCAACGCCGTCATCGGCCACATACGTGAAGGTATCGGATCCACTGAAACCGCCGTTTGGCGTGTAGCTGAAGCTGCCGTCATCCATCAGGGTCAACCTGCCGTTGCTCACGTCCATAAGCAGGGCGGCCGTCAGGGAATCCCCCTCTGGGCTATAGTCATTAGCCAACACACCACTGACCACGTCGTGCGTGAGCGTTTCATCTTCGGCGACGCCGTAGGTGTCATCATACGCGACAGGAGGATCCACCGTGATCGTCGCCTTGGCCGCGTTGCTGTCCGCAACGCCGTCATTGGCCGCATACGTAAAGGTATCGGACCCCCTGAAATCACCGTTTGGCGTGTAGCTGAAGCTGCCGTCATCCATCAGGGTCAACCTGCCGTTGCTCACATCGCTAAGCAGGATCGCCCTCAGGGGAGCTCCATCCGTGCTTTGATCATTCGCCAGCACGCCAGCGGCAGCCGCCACCGTGAGTGTTTCGGCTTTCCCCGTCCTGTAAGCA
Source organism: uncultured Desulfobacteraceae bacterium (assembly GCA_964484515.1). Taxonomy (GTDB): domain Bacteria; phylum Desulfobacterota; class DSM-4660; order Desulfatiglandales; family HGW-15; genus CAZAGT01. The sequence continues at coordinate 17,636 of CAZAGT010000061.1, forward strand.
TCGTCAATGGCCATAAGCGGACCCAGAAGTACGATTTCTCCCCTGCCCGGAATGGATTCGTACCGTACCCTGGCCTGATCGACCTGGAGAACCTCTGACCAACCATCTTGAATCACGGTGCAAGTCGCCCAGTTCAGCGGGACCTCGGTAATGAGGGTCAAGGGCTCGTCATAGAGCGCGGGGTCCACGGCCGACGTAAGACGAAGGCGTATCATAGCATCTGTTGCCTCCAGAACGGAGATGCTGGCCGTGTCTCTTTCTGCGATGTACTTGTGGACACTTATCCAGCCCCCATTCCAAAGCTTATCCCTGACCGAAGTCAGGTAGTCGAGCAGCTGGACAAAATCATCAGTGCGAACCCAACCCCTGGGCTTTGCCCTTTCATGGACATGATGGAAATGAATGGCCACCCACCTACCCTCGTCGATCGCCTCTTGCGCTTTGTCTATCATCACCTCGGCATCCACACCGTTGGCCAAACTTGCATTCATTTCGCTATTATCACGAACAATGCAGTGGTATTTTCCTAGAATTCCACCCATTTCCTGCTCTGAAATGCCCCAAGTCGTTCCCCCACCTCTTTGGAAGGAAGCCAGTTTGCTTGCACCGTCGGGTCTGAGTGACCAAATAATCCGAGCACATTCGCCGATTTCATAATCAGCTTCCTCGAGGTCGTTTGCACCTTGATGGTGCATCGTGTGGTTCGCCAGCTCTTGTCGATACGCGATACAAGCTTCCTCCCACACGCTGGCCCTCCCCTGATATCTGCTGGTTCCCGGGTTGATAAAGAAGGTCCCCACAAGGCCTCGTTCGACGAGAGCCGGTATGGCAATATCCGCATGACACTCGTAGCTGTCGTCAAAACTCATTGTGAACGCGCCGCTTGAGCCATCCTTCCAGCTTTCAACGGTGGTTTCTCCAGGACCGGCATGCAAAACAGAGATTGGAGCCAGGAGGACTATAATTGTCGTAAGAAGAGCTAGCATCCTCATCTTTTTAACCATCCTTTCTGAAATGTCGGCTCTGAAGAGCCCCGTCCTGTTGTTCATTCTTGTGGGGGGGGGGGGGGGGGGCGGGGGGGGGCGGGGGGGGGGGGGGGGGGGGGGGGGGGGGGGGGG
>CAZAGT010000062.1:0-11808 GCA_964484515.1 uncultured Desulfobacteraceae bacterium
ACCGAATGGCAGAATATGCGGAATTGGATTTTGCCGGTATCGAGACGAAGGAGGGAGGGGACTTATGTCGCCTGGGACCTCCTTTCGCTGCCGACGAGAGGTTGCACGTGGCAAACCCGATAACGGAATCTGCGTTTCAGCGGGGATCGACGGTAGCCGGAACCTTTGTCTTAAGCCATGAGTTCCTTAATGCCCAAAATCCCGATTTGCTCGAGCGGTCTCAAGTCCCTGTCATTGATGAAAAGCAGAGGGCTGGGGAGGGTGAAGGCGTGAAAATTCCGGGAATGTCTATCGCGGCAGCGGTCCCGGTGTATGAAAAAGAGGAACTGGTCGGCATCCTATACGGAGGCGTTCTTCTCAATCGTAGCACGAAATTTGTCGATACGGTTCGGGACACGGTATTTCAGAACGAACTATACAAGGGTGTGCATATAGGCACTGCGACGATCTTTTATAACGCCGTCCGTATTGCAACCAATGTGCTAACACCGGAGGGTCGAAGAGCCATCGGCACGCGAGTTTCCAAAGAAGTAGGGGAACATGTTCTCGTGCGGGGCAAGAAGTGGATTGATCGCGCCTTTGTCGTGAACGACTGGTACATTGCGGCTTACGAGCCCATCAAGGACATAGGCGGGGATATTGTGGGCATGCTCTATGTCGGTGTACGTGAAGCCAAGTATGCTGATGTCCGACGAAAGGCCATCTTGATCTTTGTGATCATCACCCTGGTCAGTATGACCATGGCGACAGGGCTTGGCTACCTCCTGGCGCACAGGATCATGAGCCCGATAGGACGATTGATCAGGGCTAGTCGTCAGGTCTCTGAGGGTAGTCTATCGCCGGACATCGGTCCTTTATCAAAAGATGAACTGGGTCTTTTGCAGAAAACCTTCAAGGAAATGGTTGCAGCGATTGGGCGACGCAGGGCGGAGAGCCAAGACAAATTGTTGTATTCTGAAAAACAGGCCAGCATCGGTCGGCTCGCCGCGGGCGTGGCTCACGAAATCAATAACCCCCTGACCGGTGTCTTGACCTATTCCCATATGCTGCTGCGACGGAACGACATCATCGGTGATGTCCGTTCCGATATCCAGAAGATCCTTGAGGCCACCGAAAGGGTAAGAAAAATCGTGAAGGGTTTGCTTGATTTCTCGCGGCAAACAGAGCTTGATCGAAGACCAACGGAACTAAATGAGCTCGTGCGGTCGACGATCTCGCTCCTGGGCAACCAGGCCCTTTTGAAAGGCGTAAGCCTAAAAATCCATACCGGCGATGATCTACCCATGCCCACGCTTGATCGCGGCCAAGTCGAGGGCGTACTATTGAATATCATCATGAACGCTTTAGACGCCACCGGGGAGGGCGGCAGCATCAGCGTTTGCACGAAAAGGGGCTCCTCTCCGAACGATGGGAGGCCGTCAGGGGTTGTCATCAGCGTCGCTGATACGGGCTGCGGAATCGCGCCCGAGGACCTTGGGAGACTCTTTGATCCATTTTTCACCACGAAGGAGGTCGGTCGGGGGACCGGCCTCGGGCTCTCTGTTTCGCTTGGAATCATCGAGCGCCATGGGGGGACCATTAAGGTCCAGAGCGAGGTCGGCAAAGGGAGCACGTTTATCATCTGGTTGCCGTCAGATGGAAAGAACATGTGACAGCAAAATACTGGTCGTTGACGACGAAGGCATCGTGCTTGACAGTTGCCGTCGGGTGCTTGAAGCAGAGGGTTTCGAAGTCCTGATAGTCGCGTCTGCGGAAAGGGCCCTGCAAGTCCTTGAGGATGAAAGACCTTTGCTGCTGCTACTTGACGTGAAGATGCCGGAGCATGACGGCATCTATCTGATGCAGCGGGTGAAGGAAAGATGGACTGACATACCCATGATCGTGATGAGCGGCTACCATACGGCAGAGACGATAGCGGAAGCCGCTAAACATGGGGCTGCCACCTTTATTCCCAAGCCTTTTACGCCTGACGAGTTGTTGGAGACAATTCACCAGGTCATAGAAGAAGGGGCAAAACATGGAAAAGAAGAAAATCCTAGTTATTGATGACGATCAAATCGTCCTTGATAGTGTGCAAAAAATTCTTGCTGATGACAATTACGAGGTCGACACGGTTTTGAGCGGGCGTGGTGGTCTCAGCCTCTTCGACCAAAAGCAATACGACATGGTCCTGACGGACATCCGGATGCCCGACATGGGTGGCATGAGGATCCTGAGGGACATCAAGCGCGCCAGACCGGCCCTACCGGTGCTGATGATCACAGGCTACGCCACCGTCAAATCCGCCGTTCAGGCCATGAAGCTCGGGGCGGCAGACTATCTTGAGAAGCCGTTTACGCCTGGAGAACTCATCGATGCGGTGGCCTCGGTGCTCCATCTGGCTAAAATCCTGGAGCCTGAGGAACAAAGGGTTATTCACAGGGAGGAGCTAACGCGGGTCCTCGAGCGAGCGGCGTCGGATAACAGCTTTTTCACCGAACTGCTGGAGCATGCCGCAGACGCCCTAGACGAATATGATCTGTCAGGGCCGGAAAAACTGGCCCTGTTGACAGGGGACATTTCTTGGATAGAGCAACAGATCGGCCCGCTCAAGGAATCTCAGAAAGAATTTCTTGAGCTCAAGGCGAGGTATGCCCAGTTATCGATTGAGGGATTTTGCTGAAACGCGTTGCATCGACAGGGAGGAAGATCGTGGAAAAGAAGAAAGCCTTGGTCATTGACGATGATAAAATCGTCTTGGACAGTGTTCAGAAAGTGCTGAGCGATGACTCCTATGAAGTTGACGCTGTCTCGAAAGGGAGTAAGGGAAGAGATTTAGCCATTGAGCGCGATTACGATATCGTTTTGACCGACATCCGGATGCCGGACATGGGCGGAATGAAGATCCTGAGGGACGTTAAAAGGGCCAAGCCGTCGGTCCCCGTCGTGATGATCACCGGCTACGCTACCGTCAAATCGGCGGTCCAGGCGATGAAACTCGGCGCCACCGACTATCTTGAAAAACCTTTTACACCCGATGAACTGCTCGAAGCGGTCGCCTCGGCGTTGCAGATTGCCACGACGCAGGAGCCGGAAGAGCAAGGGATTGTGCACAAAGAAGAGATCATCAAGGTTCTGGAAAGGGCGGCCAGAGATACCGAGTTCGTTTACAATTTACTTTATCACGGATCAGAGGCTCTTGAGGAGTACCATTTGACCGGTCCTGAGAAACTCACCCTACTAAGTGGGGATATTCAATGGATTGAAAAGCACGTTGGTGCCCTCACAGCCGTACAAAAAAAATGGCTCGAACAGCGGGTGAGTGCTGAAATCTGGTAGGCTTCACAGTGGTGCCATCATGGGAGATAGGATTCTAGTCATCGATGATGATGAAATGGTGCTCGACTCGTGTCGCAGGATTTTTACAGCGGAGGGTTACGATGTAGTCCTGACAACGAGCCCTCATGAGGGCCTCAACCTTGTAGCGAGCATGTCCTTTGACACCGTCTTGTGCGATTGGAAGATGCCCGGCTTTGATGGTATGGACGTCGTTGAAGAACTCAGCCGGCGATCACCCGATTCCACGCTCATCATGATCAGTGGGTATCCGAGCGTTGGCCGGGCTACGGAGGCCATGAAGAGGGGCGCCATGGACTACGTGCCCAAACCGTTCACTCCCGAGCAGATCGTCGAGACCGTTCACCGTGCTGAGAGGCGGAAGGTTGCGGAAGAGAAGAAGGTCCTTGGGCGAATCGAAAGGATCATGAAGAATGTCGGATTTCCCAACCCGGCGCTCGATGATAATCCGCCAAAAAGCATCGCCGAGAGTGTTGCTTCGACCATCGGCGTAGGGAAGGCGACATCACCATGGGTTACCGTGTTTGTGTTAGGGATTCTTGCGGGGTCGTACATCGGTTTTGGAGGCCTTCTTTCAACCGCTGTGAGTTTTGACGTGGCCAAGACCCTGGGCATCGGAATCAAGAAATTCATTGCCGGGTCGGTCTTCACGGTCGGTCTGATCCTCGTGGTGATTGCCGGGGCCGAGTTGTTTACCGGGAACAACCTGATGATATCGAGCGCCATGAGCAGGAGAATATCATTCCGCAATATGTGTCAACGTTGGGCCGTAGTCTGGTTTGCTAATTTTGTGGGGTCTCTCATTGTGGTACTGATGTTTTACCTCTCAGGCCTTTGGCGAATTGAAGGCGGCGCGTTAGGTTCCGCGGCTGTAGGCATTGCTTACAACAAGGTCAATCTGAGCTTCGCCGAAGCGCTTGTTCGCGCCATCGGTTGCAACTGGTTGGTGTGTCTGGCCGTCTGGATGGCCCTGGCGGCTCGCCAAACCATCGGGAAGATATTTGCAATCTACTTTCCGATCATGGCCTTTGTGGCCATCGGCTTTGAGCACGTCGTTGCGAATATGTACTTCATCCCTGCCGGGATCCTCCTCCACGGTTGGGCGGGAATTGCCGCGCCCGAAGCATTTGACCCCGGATCTCTCTCCTGGACCAGTCTCTTTCTGAAGAATCTGATTCCGGTAACGGTAGGGAATATTATCGGTGGCGCGGTCTTTGTCGGAATGAGTTATTGGAGTGCCTACATCGGTGTCTCACCGAATCGCACGGTCAAGGCTTGATCCGCTTTCAGCGTCTGGCTCAGATCCTCAACGATCTCCTTTGTGATCGCTGGGAGCCTTTGTTTGAGTTCCGTGGATATCTCCTCTCCGAAAGGAACCTCCTCGCCGATCTCTATGCCGTATATCCCACCAAGTTCAGGCATTTTATATCCGCATGCCTTTCCAAGTCGCAGGAGGTGAAAGAAATCGAGACCGTGGGAGGAGAATAGGTGAAGTGTCCCATGATCTTCCGTCAGCTTGATCATCACTCCCGGGGTTTTTCCCTTGTTGATGCATGCATCGATCACGAAGATTTTGTCGTATCCTATAATCAAATCGAGAACGCCGAGGCCAACGATGGCTGTGGTTGCGACATCCACGCAGGGCCATTTCCCTTCCAACCTTTTCGCAACGGACAGGCCGACGCCGTCATCCGAGAGGATGGGGTTCCCGAGGCCCAGGATCAACGTCCTCATAGATCGTGCTCGCTGCGTGTCAATCTAGGTTTTGGTATCATTTTGGGGTTTTGAAACGAGTCAACGTCTGGTCATGGGGGTCTCTTTTCAAAAACGAAACGTTACCCGCTCGAACGCTAAAGGAGCTGCCAAGCAAGGCGGCCGACGCAGACTGGGAAAATGGGCACAGGCACTCAGCCCTGCGTATTCCCGAGTGGCCCTTCGGCCGCCTCGGGTAGCGCCTCATGCCGAGACCTCGCACTCAATCCCTTGTTTTTGAAAAGAGACCCCCATGACCAGACGGATCATACGCTGATGCGTTTCAAGAAGCTAAAAAGTTACCTCACGTCTTGTCAGGCTTCTTAAAAGGGTGCCGCTCTTCTCCCTGATGTTCAGGGTGAAAGGGATCTGGCCGGGCAGGGCGTGGGTGGCGCATGCAAGACAGGGGTCGTAGGCCCTGAAAGCCATTTCGACCCGGTTCAGTAGTCCTTCCTTGACATGCGGTCCCTTGATAAACGCCTGGGCGGCCTTCTTCACGGAAAGACAGATGGGCGCGGCGTTGTGCTGGGTCGCCACGATCAAGTTTACCATGGTCAGGATCCCATTGTCGTCGGTCGCGTAATGATGGAAGAGCGTGCCGCGCGGCGCCTCGACGCAACCAACGCCCTCTTTTCTGAGTCTGAGGTTCATATTCTGAATATCCTTGCTCGTCAGGAAGGGCTCGGAAACGATCATCTGATTGTGCTCGGCGGCCTGGAGTGCGCAGATCAGCCGCGCCCAATTCATTGCCAGGGTATTGTGGGCCGGCTTGCCGCCGAGGATCTCAAACATCTCCTCGCACGCTTTTTGCGCCAGCGGGGTTGCCATGCCGGCAGCCGCATTGAGCCTTGCGAGGGGGCCGACGCAATAGAGGGACGTCCCGTCACCAGTTGCCAATCCCTTCCACCCGATCTGTCGGAGGTGTGTCAGTTTTACGTAGGTCCAGGGCTCGACCCACTCCCCGATATACTGAGTGTAGTCTTCCGGACTGAACAGGGCATACTCGTTTCCGTTCGGATCGACGACCCTCACTCTGCCGTCGTAGAACGTAACCCTCTTGTTCTCGTCAACCAAGGCCATGTAGTACGTCTTCAGGTTGTACGCCTCACTGCGAATGAGATCCAGATAGCGCTTGTTGCCCAGGACAAGATCTTTGAACAACTGCAATGCATCCTGAGCGAATGCGACGGTAAAGTCCACGTTGTCCTTGATCCATTTACGGTCTTCTTCGGTGATCCCTTTCGGAACGCCGCCCGGCAAGCCTCCCTCCGGGTGCGGCGCCTTGCCGAAGATATGCTTGATGATCTCGCGGTTTCGCTTTCGAATGTCAATCACCTTCAACCCAATTTCTTTTCCCAGCTTACCGATCAGGCCGAGGATGTTTCGGGCCTCAGGTTCCGCGTCCGGTCCGAGAACAAAATCGGGCGCTGAGAGGAAGAAAAAGTGAATATAGTGATCCTCTATGATGAAGGCATTGTATTCCAGCTGTCTTATCAGCCGGGCGGTCGGCGTGGGCTCCACCCCGTACAGGGCGTCCAAGGCCTTCGTCGCGGCCATGTGGTGGGCGGAAGGACAGACGCCACAGATGTTGGGGGCGATCCTCGGCATTTCTTCGGCCGGCCTCCCGATACAGAACCTTTCAAAGCCCCTCAACTCCACCACCTGCCAGAAGGCATCTTCGACCTCTCCACGCTCATTGAGGAAGATTTCGATCTTTCCGTGCCCTTCGAGTCTGGTTATCGGGTTGATTGTGATTTTCTCAGTCATGTTCCATCCTCCGCCGCTGGCCCAGGATCGAACTGGGCTGTGAAAACCGATATACGAATCCGGCAGGGTCATCAATGGATTCCATCAATCTCCGAGGGTCTCCGGATTCTCCGGCCTTTAACAGGCATGCTAAGGCGGAGACGGCCTTGGCACCCGCATCGACCACACCCGGCACAGGCCCAAAGCAGCCTCGACAGGGCATATTGACCCTAATGCAGGTTTCACCACATCCCGCGCGGGTTGCAGGACCCAGACAGAGGAGTCCCTGAGCGAGAAAGCAGACATCCGGATCAGCCTCCACCTGGTGAATTCTAAGGACCTGCCTTATCTCAAGCCTGTCCGGCTTTGATCTGTTTCGCGGGCAGGTGTCGCACAACGCCGTGCGCGAGGCAAGCGTCGAACCACTTGGAGGTAGATCCCCGGAGAGCACTGCGTTGACTGCGTTTAGGACCAAGTCCGGCGGCGGTGGGCAACCGGGGAGGTAGTAGTCCACATCAATGACTTGATTGAGCGTATAGACATGGTCATAGAATTCGGGAAGGGTTAGCTGTTTTCCGTTGACCTCCGTTTGCGGCTGGGGCCGGGTATCCTGCGGATTGACGACCGTCGGGGCGTCCCGGTATACCCAGTCAAAGATCTCTTCCTTCGTTATAAAATTGGCCAGTCCCGGCGTACCTCCGAAGCAGGCACAAGCGCCGAATGCAATCACAAGCTGCGATCTTGCCCGCAGCAGTCTTGCCACCTCCTCCTGCTCCGAGTTACGGACGGAACCGTGTATCAAGCTCAGCGCTATTTCGGTATCTTCCATGGACTCAATTTTGTCGTATTTGAAGTCCAACGCAACTGGCCAGAAAACAATGTCAGCGGTCTCAGCCACCTTCAAGATCGCGTCGTTCAGATCGACGATCGTTTCATCACAGCCGGCACAGGAGTTCAACCAGCATATGGCGACTTTGGGTTTGGCAGCCATCTTCGCATCCTCCCTTGATTATCCCCGTTTCACGGGGCCCAGTCTGACGAGGTCCCGCTTCATTTCATCGATCAGCTGAGTGATCTTTTGGCCGTCCGGATTATTCGCAAAGACCATCCTAATCCTGTCCCTCTCGATACCGTAGGCTTCGACCACACCTTGAAGGAGGTAGATCTTTTTCTCCGTCCGCAGGTTGCCGTCCTCGAAGTGGCAACGGCCCTGCGGGCATCCGAGAATCAGCACGCCGTCGGCGCCCTTCTCGAAGGCCTCGAGGACGTACGTTGTGTCAACCTTGGAACTACAGGTCACAGGGATCCAATGCTCAGTCCCGGATGCCATGCGATCATGATCTGACAGATAGCCCCAACTGAAGTCACAGGAAAAACAAACCACCTTGGGCGAGAATGTTTGCATGCTCATCTCCTTCCCTATCGAGACAGTCGAAAAACCTTCTTCTGAGAGGCTGATGGAAAATGTCCAGATGCAAGGCTTCCGAAATCCCGAGGAATGAGGCGTAAATGAAAGGCGCAGGGCTCAAGGCCCAAGACTCAAGGTCTGAGACAAAACAAAAGATTTCAGAGAGTTTTGCCCTTCAGCCTTCCACCTTCTACCTTTGAGCTCTTGCGTACGCCGCAGTGACGCGGGATGAGGGTAACGCAGCAGATGGGCGTTTTCCGAGAGCCTCATCAGCATCAGCTAGAGCGCGGCATAGGCTCGCGCGACCCGTTCCGCGGTCGTATCTTCCACCAGGGTCCTTGCGCCCGATGGGCAAGCCTCGACGCACATGCCGCAGCCCTTACATCTAAACGCATCGGTTATGGAAATCAATCGACCATTGCTCTCCTTGATTTGGGCCGCATCGTAAAAACAGGCCGAGACACACACACCACACCCGCTGCACCGATCGTGGTTTACCTCGACCGTCGGGACCGATTCCTGAATGCCCACGGAGACGCAGGCCTTACAGGAAACGCAGGGACCGCAGTAGAGGCACCTTTTGGCCTCTTCGATCGCCTCCGAAAGCGTGAAACCGGTCTCGTAAATCTGGAAATGCATCCTCTTTTCCGGAGGGATCCACAATACTTCAGGTTCCGTCTGATAAGCCCGCTTCAATGGGATACCGAGGGCCTCGTAGTCCCTCTTGCGACCTTCCTTCATATCTTGTCCCGTCAAGTACCGGACGATCGATTCCGAGGCAACCAGGCCATCCCTCATGGCATCGGCCATGAAACCGATGCGCCTGAGATCGCCCCCAACAAAGACATTCTCCCTGTTCAGGCTCTGCAATGTGAGCGCGTCGACAGCGAGTCTCCCCCGTTCATCCAGCAGCTGATCCTGCTGCAAGGATGACTTATCGGGGCCTTGGCCAACCGTGATGATCAACACATCCAGGCCGAGAGGGATGACGTCCGAAACATCGAACTGCGGATTAAATCCGGAGGCATCAAAGACGCTCGTGCAGCGGGGGCATTCAATCCTTTTCACTCGTTCCCCTTCGCCGAGGATCTTGCTTACCCCCCTTGAATAGATGATCTTGATCCCTTCCTGCCAGGCGCCCCTGATTTCCTCGGCATCGGCCGGAATACCGTCGGGCGTGTTTTTGGCGGCGGACTCCAGACATAGAATGGTCGTCTCGCCCCCCAGCCTTCTGGCGGTCCGGGCGACATCGAAGGCCACATTCCCCCCACCAATGACCGTGACCCTCTTGCCCTGGAAGTAATTCGGATTGATGTTTCCATGACTGACTTCGTATAGGAATGTATGTCCGTACATGACTCCGGAGAGATTTTGACCTATGACTTCTTCTCCATGGAAAACGAGGGTCCTAGGAGTGGGTGTCCCCTTGGCGATGAATGTGGCCTCGTAGCCTTCATTGTCTATCTTTTCAAGGGTCCACGTCCCTTCGCCGACATCGATGTTGTATTTCACGTCAATGCCGACAAGTCGCACCATATTCTCAACAGCCGAGGTGAGTACGTCTTCCGGCAGGCGGTAGCGGGGGATCAACCAGAGGGCGCCTCCCAACCGGTCTGTGGCCTCGAAGATCGTGACGCGATAGCCTCGTTTGCTCAAGTCGTAGGCACAGAATAGGCCTGCCGGTCCCCCGCCCACCACGGCCACGTTTCCCTTGTGCTTGCGAATAGCGTACTCTTTCTTTTCAGCTAGGTATTCCGTGTAGGTATCGGAAATGAATCTCTTGAGCAGCCTCCTCCGGATGGCCCCTCCTTTCGATTGGTAATTGCAGGCGAGTTCACATAAGCCACAGACATACCCGCAGACGGTGAAGAGGGGGTTCTTGTCAAACAAGTAATCGCCGATCTGGATGATGCCATCCCTGGCGCTCTCCGGGTCCTCGGGCAGAAGGGAGATCAGGACGTTCGTGCGCTGAATATCTTCATTGATGGGGCATTGGGCCTGGCAGGGGGCGACAAACTGCTTTATGGCCGGTTCGACACAGGTATTTCCTGTATTGACAGATTTCCACATCGCCATGACTCCTTTCGTACCGATGCACGGCTTGCGAGCTTACAACCCGCGTCTGTTCTCAGTCATGGTTGTAAAAAGCAGGAATTGTGCCAGGGCGTCAGGGAAATCAAGGAGCAGGAATTGGCCGAAAAACCATACGGATGGGGAGGATCGCCATTTTCGGGAAGGCTCGGGAAGTCAATTTCTGTCAAGATATTTTGCGAGGTGTAAAGCCGCTTCTTTAGTGGTTGGCCCGTGAGGTGACAGCATTTCTTGTTGATATCAGCTTCAGCAGATCCTTGGGAACTGCTCGCCTGTCAGCATATCTACGATGCGCGTCCCACCCATACGCGTTTCCATGACAACCCTACCCGGATGCTCCGGGAGGACCTCGCCGATGATACAGGATTTCTGACCATAGGGTTCTTGTTGCATGGCTGCCAGGACGTGTTCGGCATCGTCCGCGGCCACGAAGGCGAGCAACTTCCCCTCGTTGGCCAGGTAAATAGGATCGAGGCCAAGCAGTTCGCACACCCCGGCGACATCGTCTCGAAGCGGTAACCGCTCTTCCCAGATCATGATCCCGACCGATGATCTCTCGGCGATTTCATTCAGGGCCGTTCCGACGCCGCCGCGAGTAGGATCTCGTAACACATGGATGTCCTTGCTTGCTTCAAACATCTGACCGACTAGTCGATTCAATGGGGCCGTATCGCTCATCACCGTTGTTTCGAGCGCCAAGCCTTCGCGCTGGGCCAGGATCGCGATGCCGTGGTCCGCAATGGTCCCACTCAGGATAATCATGTCGCCGGTCCGCGCCTTGTTACTGCCGATACCGATACCCTCGGGTATCACACCAATCCCTGACGTGTTAATCAGGATCCTGTCGGTGACACCTCTGGGAACGACCTTTGTATCACCTGTCACGATCTTCACCCCCGCCCTCTGTGCGGCCGCACCCATTGATCTGAGAATACGTGTCAGTTCATTCATGTTAAGGCCTTCTTCGACAATCAACCCGGCACTCAAATAGAGGGGTGTCCCACCGCACATGGCAATGTCGTTGACAGTTCCGTTAACGGCAAGTTCACCGATATTGCCGCCCGGAAAGAAGATCGGATCAACCGTATAGGTGTCGGTAGAGAAGGCCAGGCGTACTCCCTGAAGATCGAAGATCGCGCCGTCGTTCAGGTCGGAAAGGATCGCGTTGTCAAAGATAGGGAGCATCAGGTTGGTGGTCAGGTCGTGTGCGAGTCTGCCGCCGGCACCGTGATCCAAGAGAACGGTCTCGGGCATCGTCATTTCGCCTCCTGTATTGGACATAGCCGAGGCTGTCGGAAAACACCCATCTGCTGCGTTACTCCTTTGCCCGCGCCCCGCTTGGCTAGCTCCGTTGGTAACGGAAGTAGGCGGCACAGGTCCCTTCGCTCGAGACCATGCAGGGTCCGATCGGATGGGCAGGGTTGCAGGCCGTGCCAAAAAGGGAGCACTCTGTCGGCTTCTTCAAACCCCGAAGG
>CAZAGT010000062.1:11818-18717 GCA_964484515.1 uncultured Desulfobacteraceae bacterium
CTTTCGGGTCCTTTGAATATGAGATATCCAATTCAAGCGTCTCTGCCGCATCGAAGGACTTGAACGTCTTTCGAATCTCAAGGCCGCTTGCCGGAATTGACCCCAGGCCCCGCCAGGGCACCTCGCTTTTCTCAAACACCTCGCCCATGGTTGATTGCGCCTTAAGGTTGCCTTCGGGTTTCACTGCTCGTTCATAGGCGTTTTCCAACGCTGCTCGTCTATGGGCGGTCTGCTCAACTAGCAGCGATATGGCATGCAGGATATCCACCGGTTCGAAACCAGCAACAACACAGGGTATCTGGTGGACCTCGAAAAACTCTCGATACGCCTCAGTGCCGATGACAACAGAGACATGCCCCGGCAACATAAAACCGTCAATCTTCAAAGCTGGTGTCGATACTAGGGCCTCGAGTGCCGGTACCACGAGCTTCAAGGCGGAGAAGACCAGGAAGTTCTGGATGCCTTGCTTTTTCGCAAGGAGTATCGCCGCAGCCACGGTCGGGGCGGTCGTTTCAAAGCCTACCCCGAGAAAGACGATCTTTTTATCCGGATACTTAGAGGCCAACGCGAGGGCATCAGAGGCGGAGTAGACAACCCGAACGTCCGCACCATTCGCCCTTTCCTTTTGCAGGGACGAATACGTCCCGGGCACGCGCATGAGATCCCCAAAAGTGGCCACGATGACGTCTTTTCGCTTGGCAGTTTCAATGAAGGCGTCAATGTCTCTCTGCGCTGTTACGCAAACAGGACAGCCGGGGCCGGAAAGAAGTGAGATCGACTCCGGCAGGACAGTACGAATTCCACTTCGAAAGACGGAGACGGTGTGCGTCCCGCACACCTCCATCAGACGAATATCACCGGTACTGAATCGTTGGATCCCAGCGATTAGTCGTTTGCAAAGCTCTGAATCCCGGTATTCTTCAATGTACTTTAGCATGCGTCTTTATCGCTTGCGTCTTTTCGATTGAAATAAATCAAAGTCGGGGAGTTATCACAAAGCGGCTTAGCAGACGGATAAGGATGCGGCGATGACGGCCTGCCCAAGGGAGAGCCCGCCGTCATTGGCCGGGACCTGACGATGGGTATAGACACGGAGCCCTTTCCCTTCAAGGCCTTTGACCATGCCGTTCAAAAGTATCGAGTTCTGAAAAACCCCACCGCTCAATACAATTCGATCCAAGCCGTTCTCCTTACTCAAAACCCCGCAGAGGTCAACAAAAAGCCGAATGAGGGTCGCATGAAAGATCCCGCTTATCCGTGATGGATCATGACCCTTCAAGATATCGCTTGCGACGCCCCGGATGATCGGCTCACAACGGATCTTGAAAACGTCGTCCGGGATCCATTCATAGTCGTAGATCTCGTCTACGTGCTCCTTGGCGAGCATCTCCAATTCCATCGCGGCCTGACCTTCAAAACTCACCCGATCTCTAATTCCCAGGAGCGCCGCCACGCCGTCAAAGAGACGTCCCAGACTCGACGTGTCTGGGGCGTTAAACCGTTTTGAGATCATTTCCCTTATGACCCTCAAACGCTTTGGATCGAGTCTCTTGATAGCGGGGATATCGAGCTCAAGAAACTCGTCACCAAAGGCCCGGAACAGATAGCTGACAGCCATGCGCCAGGGCTCCTGAATGGCAGCTGAACCGCCCGGCATCGGGACGTACGCGAGGTGAGCCGCGCGCCGAAAGCCGGTTGTATCGGCAAAGAGGATTTCGCCGCCCCAGACCTTGGCGTCCGTGCCATAGCCCGTACCGTCGAATGCAAGCCCGATGACCGGGCCGTCGATGCCGTTCTCCGCCATACAGCTGACCACGTGGGCGTGATGGTGTTGCACCGAGAACCTCCGAACGTCCGGTTGCTCCAAGGCGTATCGGGTGCTCAGGTAATCGGGGTGCAGGTCGTATGCAATGACCTCCGGGTCTATGGCGAGCAAACGCTTGAGGTGTTGGACCGTCATTTGAAAGAACTCGTAGGTGGACAGGTCTTCGAGATCGCCGATGTGTTGACTCAGATAGGCCCGGTTATCTTTTGTCAGGCATACGGTGTTTTTGAGCTGTCCGCCGCAGGCCAATATGTTTGGGATCCGCGCTCTCAGGAAAACGGGGGTCGGAACGTAACCGCGTGAGCGGCGGATAAATCCCGTACTGCCCCCCGTCTGTTTCACGATGGAATCATCCATACGTTGATAGATGGCTCGGTTGTGAATGAGAAAGTAGTCCGCGACGACCGCCAGCCTTGCAAAGGCCTCTTCGTTATCGATCACGATCGGCTCTTCACTCATGTTGCCGCTTGTCATCACGAGGGCGGTGAATCCGCCGTCAAGGAGCAGGTAGTGGAGCGGCGTATAAGGCAGCATCACGCCAAAATACCGGTTTCGCGGCGAGACCGCTTCTGCGATCGTGCTCGGTTCCTTTTTGGGTAAAATGAGAATCGGACGCCGGGGCGATACCAGGAGGGCTTCCTCCTCCGCATTCAACAAGGCGAAGCGGCGCACGGCGTCGACGTCACGGGACATCAAGGCGAACGGTTTTTCCGCGCGTCGTTTTTTCTCCCTAAGTCGCCTAACCGCATCATGATTTTCGGCGTCCGCGGCTAGGTGAAAACCGCCCAGGCCCTTGACGGCCAGGATGTATCCCCGTTTGAGCAAGGAGGCACTCTCTGCAATCGGATCGGATACCTTAACCTCCCTTTTTTCATGACTAAAGAGTTGGACCTTCGGGCCACACGCGAAGCAGGCATTCGGCTGGGCATGGAAGCGCCTGTTCGAAGGATCATCGTATTCATCCCGGCACTGTGGGCACATAATGAAGTGTTTCATTGCGGTGCTGGGTCGATCATAGGGTATACCCTCAATGATGGTGTAACGGGGGCCGCAGTTCGTGCAGTTAATAAACGGATAGTGATGACGCCGATCCTTGGGGTCAAAAAGTTCACTCAGACAATTCTCGCAGGTGCTGATATCGGGACTGATGATGGTTGAATGTGCGGTTTCGTTCTTGCTCCGAGCGATGGAAAATTCTCCATAGTGTCTCATGGTTTCCGGCTGAATTGAGATCTCGGTAATCATGGCCATGGGAGGAAGTTCTTGGGAGAGTCCGCGGCAGAACGAATCGAAATCCTCCTGGGCACCTTCTAGGTGAATGGACACCCCTGACGACGTGTTGGCGACGACACCGTGCAGCTTATATCTCAAGGCCAGGCGATATACGAAAGGTCGGAATCCCACGCCCTGGACGATGCCGTTTATCTGAATCCTTCTTGCGATAGGGCCTTCAGGCATTTCTTTGTTGCTCTTCCGTTCTTGCGCCACTTTATACACGGATTACCGTCGCCTCACTCATCCAACACTCTCCCCGGAAAAGCGCAGGGTAAGATGTCCCCGCTGCACCTCTCAGGAAGGCTCCGGATGGTCGGGATAGAGAAAACGTAAATCACATCACGGATCGTGCCAAGGACAAAAGAGGAGCGATCATCACACAATGCGCAAACCTCTCCTGGCGGCTGTAGGTCAAGCGGGTACCTGCGGCCACGTCAGGACAAGGCCGCATTGCGGCCAGCAATGCGCCCAAAGCAGATCGCATCCTGGAGGTTGACACCGCTGGCGGGAAACACCACCCCGATCACGCCACCGGTGGTCCGGCCGGCGGCATAGAGTCGGGGAATAGGCTCTCCCGTCGTGCGCAGTACTTGCGCTTTGGTATTGATCTTAACTCCACCCGTAGTGGCGATCATCCCCGGGTGAACTCCGATGGCATAGAAAGGCGATCCTTCGAGAGGCTTGAGGCCCATCTCTTCGGTCCTTCCGAAATCGGAATCCTCCCCCCTGCGGGCAAAAGAATTGTAACGCGCGATGGTCTTTCCGAGTCTCTCGGGGTTAATCCCTATTTCTTGGCCTAACATCTCAACGGTAGCGGATCGGAAAACGATTCCCTCAGTTATTTCCTTTGCAAGGTCAGGGCTGAAATACTTTACGATCCTATCCTTGGCCTGAGTCCTTGCGACCTCATCGAAGACGATATAGGCCGGCGGCTCGCCATCCAAGGCGAGCAATGCGTCGTTCACGAATTCATAGAAGATGCCCTCGTTCACAAACCTGTTTCCGAACCGATCGATCAGTACGCATGGCAGGCCATAGTAGTTCATGAGTAAGGGCCGTGCGGGTCCCGATGCGCGTATCTTGACGGCGGGCAGCCCCACTGTATCCGATTCAGGCCAGAGGTCTGCGCCCACCTCGTCGGCCATCCGCAGACCGTCCCCTTCATCACCGGGATTTCCTAACGGCAGGCTCTTGAAACCTTTTGGGCAGTGGTGCTCAAGCAACCGTCTATTGTACATAAAACCGCCGGTTGCAAGGATAACGGCTTTTCTGGCCCGGACGGCCATGGCGCCCAAGCGGGTTCGGGCCCTCACGCCGATGATCGCTCCCTTCGCAGAGATAAGTTCCGTAGCGGATGTATCCAGCATCACCTCGATGCCCCGCTCCCTGACGGATCTTTCGAGGGTCCCAAAGAGCCCCTCGCCCATGCCCTTCACCACATGAACGCGAGGCGCAGGAGGCGCCAGAAAGGCGTATTCAGGGTAGAGCTCACAGCCAAAGGGCTCTCCCACGTATGCCCCTTCCCACATCTCCGTCCCGAGCCTGAGCAGCCAATCGATCGTCTCCTTTGACTTTTTTGAGACCGTCTCCACAAGCTCGGGTTGACTCAGCCCGCCGCCGGCCGCCATGAGCAGCTTAAACATGTCGTTCGCCGAGTCGTCGATCCCTGCTGCCCTCTGAACCGATGTCTCGGCCGCATAGATCGTCCCCCCCGACATCAGTGTCGTGCCCCCGGCGATCGGCATCTTATCTAAAATGATGACCCTTGCGCCAAGATCGGCAGCCTCGATTGCGGCCGCCGCGCCGGCGGCGCCAAAACCGATGACAAGAACATCGGCGGTGTGGTCCCAGTCCCTCCTGGGCCACTTCCACGCGGCCACCGTCGAGGTCACGAGAGCGACGCTCCCGGCAACAAGGATTTTCACAAGATCCCTTCGTTGGAGGGTATAGTCTTGAGACCAGACTTGATCTGAACGCCCCTGTTCCGTATTCCTTACATTCGCGCGCAGACCACGATAGCACAAGTAAAGGAGTAACAGGAGAAGTCCTATCAGGACAACGATGGCGACGACAATGTCGTTTCCCATGACGCCTCAAAAAGAGTCGATACGTCCGATTCCGATGCCTTATGCCCGACTTTCGAGTCTCGACGCGGCGTACAAAGCTTCACAAAATCCAATCCTGACTGACCGAAACTGACAATCAGTGTTCGTGTTCAGCGCGTGTTTATGCAAGCCATCCCAAGGCCGTCAGTACCAACACCGCAAGAAAGACAAGCGTGACAACGACCACGGCTATGGGCCTCTGAGCCGGGCGGATTGTGCCAGGCTGGCTTCTGTCCCACAACGGGAGTGTAATAACGGCCGCCGGCAAAATCCAGAGGAACAATACGCTGCCCAAATCTTTGGGGACATACTTCAGCCCTTGGTAGATGAACAAGAAGTACCATTCGGGTTTGATCTGGGCAGGTGTTACAAGCGGATTGGCCTTCTTGTCGATTTCGGGCGGAAACAATGCCCCCAGCAGCAAGATCAGCCCGAGGAGACAAAATACCTCCATGAGTTCCAGGAGCAGATGGGCGGTCGTTTCTACGTCCGTGGCCTCTGAATCGGTCCTTTTGTTTTCCCCGACGCATGCCAGCCTTATCAGAAAACGGGATGACGAGTTCCAGAGCTGATCGATGCTGCGGATGTGCCGGAACATGAGCAGGATCAAGGATGCCGGAAGTATCAGCGTATGCAAGACATAGAAACGATGGGTCGTTGTTCGGCTGAATTCGATTCCCCCAAGCAGAAATTGTTTCAGGGCTTCGCCGATGACCGGCGTCGAATCGATGATATTTGTTCCCACGACCGTTGCCCAGTATGCCCTCTGGTCCCAAATCAAGAGACATCCGGTAAAGGCGGAACCAAGAACAACCAATCCCATCAGAGATCCAACCGCCCATCGAAACCTGAACTCCTTGTACTTGCCCTGCAAAAGACCCCGAAAGAGATGGGCCGCCATCAAAAAGATCAAGACGTTGGCCGCCCAGACATGTGTGCTTCGCATCAGACGGCCAAAGCGGACATGGTGTGTGATGTGTATCACGGATTGATAAGGAGAAGAAGGTTGGTAATGAAAGGCTAACAGGATGCCGCTTGCCGCCGTGAGAAGGAGGAGGAAGAAGGATGCCCTGCCGAGATGGCGAATTAAGTAATCCAATTCGGTTTCACGAAGATCTTGTGCTGTCTAATCTGAACGGCGAACGGGTTGAGAGGTACTTCAGGGGGACCGCCAACGGCCCTCCCATCCAGGTCGAACTCACCACCATGACAAGGACAAACAAAGAGATTTCTGGCAGGAACCCACTTGAGGATGCAACCAAAATGCGAACACTTGAGAGAATACGCCTTTACCTCACCATGGCAGTTTACAATGACACCCGGGATGTCCCCGTACGAAAAGGTCTTCGAACCCTTCGGCGGAAGATCCCCGGCGGAGGCCACCGGAATCCAGCCTTCAACCTGTAACGCCCCCCCGACGGGAACCTTTGAAGGACGCAGGTAGCTTCCGATGAGGAATATAAATAATCCGCACAACGCACCGATCAATGATGCGAGAACGGTGATGATAAAGTCTCGTTTACGTATGCCAGTGTGTACGGGCATATCCCCCTGCAAATGGACTTTTTGGGGCTCCTCACAAGAATTTTATGAGTAAAAAAATCTTTTCCAGCCTCCAGATGGGAGGACTGTGATGTCTTTTCGGAGTGACTGGCGGGAGGGCGCCGTCTTTTCATGACTTATCTGTGGGGGAA
>CAZAGT010000063.1:0-18659 GCA_964484515.1 uncultured Desulfobacteraceae bacterium
CACCCTCGGCGCCTTGAATCTGCAGCATCCTCGACTTTTGCAACGTTAGGGTAAAGGTAGGGTTTATGCCTCCTTCTGCTCCAAGGCCTCAAGCAAACTCCTGGGGTTCATGGGCATCCGGGTCATTCGAACACCGATGGCGTCGTATATGGCATTGGCTATGGCCGTTGGCGGTGGGATGCAGACGACCTCTCCCACTCCGATCGCTCCCACGGAGCTGGAGGGGTTCGCCACGCCGACGGACAAGGAGGTCATTACCGCCAGGGAAAGATCCCCGATGCCCGGGGACTTAAAGTCGTGCATATTCTTGATCAGGCGTCTACCCGTTCGACCCTGGTCGAGAATGCGTTCTTCCGTCAACGCTTGACCCAGGCCCATAAACATTCCCCCGAACGCTTGATTATCGTACGTGTTCGGGTTCATCACCCGCCCGGCGTCAGTGGCTCCAAGGAGTCGTAGGACTTTCACCTCCCCCGTCTTGGTGTTCACCTCCACCTCGGCAAAATGGGCTGCAAAGGGCTTGATGGACATGTCCTTGGGATCGGGCTCCCGCGTGCCCACGCCGATGATGCCCTTTTGCGCTTTGAGCCCGGTGATGTCCGTGATCTTGATCCTATTAGACGTATCGATCTTCGTTATCGAGCCGTGCACCTCGGTCGGCGGCAGCGTGTATAGGGCCAATACTTCTCCTCCGCTCAAATTGAGGTCAGAGGCACTGACCCCAAGATCCTCGGCTGCTGACCCTTTCGTACCCGTCGACCCGCACGATGGGCTTGCCCACGACGTGGGTTGCGTTGTACGGCTTGGGGCTCTCCTGCACCTAAAATTTCAGATACATCGCGTCGTTCCCCTTCATGAGCGACCTCCCCTTCCCCGACTGAGTCTCTCGGTGGACGCATTCTTCACGGAGACCTCCCGGATTCAAGCCGTCCTAGGAAAAGCAACTTTACTGATCCCCAGCGTGTCCCGCATCGAATTCAGGGGACGCCCGGATAGATCCCTTTGGATTCAGCGGTCCTCGACGGGATGTAGCCCCGGCGCATCGGTTCCGGGGATGCTTCTCATCCTACATATGGAAGGTCGGACATATAAGGTCCCGGTTTATTGATACTTGTCAAGGGATTTGTCGTGAGACGTCAAGCATGTCCCTGACGCCGGCGGAGGGGCCAAAGGACTCTCGTCACAGGTCTTCGATCAAGGTCATCGTTATCCTTGTCGCCTCTTCCGTGTATTCGGTGCACTTATCGAACAGATCGTCGACCATGAAGGTATACTGCCCCCTCAAGGTGCCAAGATCGCAACCGAGAAGCCCCTTACAATCCGATGAACCATATTTTTTCTCGAAACGATTGATCAGCTGCTTGACCAAGCCGAAATTCTTGCGGGTCGATTCCTGCGCTGAGCTTCGGCCCGTGAAGATATTGATGACGAGGATCCCACCGATCAAGGCACCGCACAGGCCTCCCGTCTTGCCAATACCGGTGCTGAAACCGGTAGCGATCTTTGGAATCAGATCCGATCGGATCCCTTTACTTTCCGCAATGGCAAGGAGCACGGCCTCAGCACAGAAATATCCTTGATCCAGGAGCTCCACGCACCTCCCCACTGTCTTCTCGGTTAGCTGGGTACTCATGATGAGCCGCCCTTCAGAAGGGCCTTTCTCTCCGTATACACCCTACCAGACGGCCTCATAGCCTTCGGGCGCCAAGTTCCACGTTTTACCGTAGACGTGGACCTGGTTGGTTATTTTCCCATCCCGATAGATCTTCCCACCCGCGTACAGCCATGCCAGGATCCCGCCCCGCAGATTGAGCATGTGGATGCCCTTCCTTTGAAGTTTTTCGGCCAGTTTGCCGCTCCGGTAGCTGATTGTACAGTAACCTATGACCGTGCGGTCCCGATATGCGGCGGGATTCTTCAAGAACTCCTCCTCGGTGATTGCGCCCGGCAACATGGAAACGGCCTGCTCCGACGGGTCACGAACATCAACAAAGACAGGGTTGGACTGCTTGGTCAGCGCCAGCGCCTCTTCGGCGGAG
Source organism: uncultured Desulfobacteraceae bacterium (assembly GCA_964484515.1). Classification (GTDB taxonomy): domain Bacteria; phylum Desulfobacterota; class DSM-4660; order Desulfatiglandales; family HGW-15; genus CAZAGT01. Next base: position 2,040 of record CAZAGT010000063.1, read on the forward strand.
ATGTCGGATACGTCCGGGAAAGACTTCTTATAATCCTCATACATGGTCTCTACTTCGCGACGCTTCTGCTCGTCGTTCAGGGCTTTTGCCGTCGCAACCCGTCCTGTCAAGAGGATCCCGAGAGAAACAGCCACAAGCATAAAGACCGCACCCTTCCTGCTAAAAAGCCAATCGAGCATAGAAACCTCCTCTTCTGCCTTGTGTGACATCACAGCCCCGCCGCCTCGCTGGTCACGGGGAACGATATCTCTGATTGAAACAACGATTATCTTGCCGGCCCCATCCATTTTCGTAAACATTAAGGTTGCAAAATCAAGCGCTGTTAAGCCCCTCATGCCCGTTCAAGTAAAATCCGCGCCACAGGTTTCGCATTTCGGTCATGTTGCCTCGGACCACCGAGCGTTGCGGCCCGTGCCCATCAGGTCTTTGCAATGAGATATAGGCTTAAACCCGGCCAATAGGTAATAACCAGCAAGGCCGCAAGCAAGACGAGCATGAAGGGGACGGAGGCACGGTATAGCTCAACGACAGGTCTTTCAAAGCGGTAGCTCGCGATAAATAGGTTCATCCCGACGGGCGGCGTGAAGTATCCGATCTGCATATTGGACAGAAAGATAATTCCCAGATGCACCGGATCGATGTGGTAACTCACGGCGACCGGAAGTAGCAGGGGGACCATGATGACCAGGGCCGAAAAGATGTCTAACATCGCTCCAAGCAACAACAACAGGACGTTGAGCAGGATCAGGAATACGATCCTGTCGCTGATATGACCCTGAATAAAGTTGAAGAGCCGCATCGGGACTTCGGCGTCAATCAAGTAGTTTGTGGATGCCAAAGACACCCCCAGGATCAATAAGATGCCGCCGACGGTCATCATCGACTCCCGCACGAAACCGGCAAGCTGTGAAGGTCTGATCTCTCTGTAAATGAAGACCTCGACCACGGTGACATAGACTGCGGTAGCTGCGGCGGCCTCCGAAATGGCCAAGAAACCACCATAGATCCCGGCGATGAGAAAAAGAGGCAAAGGGATCTCCCAAGCGGCTTCTCTGATGGCGAGAAACGCTTCCCGCCACGAAAACGGCGTCAAGGGTATCGGGATATGCCGATTTGTCCAAAGCGCCCAGAAACACAACAATAGGACCATCAAGAGGCCGGGCAAGAGACCCGCCAGGAAGAGGTCGTCAATGGAGACGCCCTCACCGGCGCTCATCTGCTGTGCAATAATACCGTAAAGGATCAGTGGCAGGGAGGGTGGGAACAGGAGACCTAGGCTCCCTGAAGAGGTCACCAAGCCGAGACTGAATTTCTCCTGATAGCCGTCCTGTTTTAGGGCTGGATACAGCAAGGCGCCAAGGGCCACGATCGTAACACCAGAGGCACCGGTGAACGCCGTAAACATGGCACAGGCGACCAGGGCGACGATCGGCAAGCCGGAAGGCATCCAGCCAAGGAATACCCGGGTGAGTCGCACCAACCGCTGGGAGGTCTGGCTTTCGGCCATCAGGTAGCCGGCAAAGGTGAAGAGCGGTAAGGCCAAGAGGAGCGGTGTATCGGCGATCCGATAGAGTTCAATCGCAACGACTGAGAGGTCGACTCCGGAGGCGTGAAAACCGAGCATGGCGACCGCCAGGATGACCGCGAAGAGCGGGGCGCCCAAGAGGGCTAACAGGATCACCATGAATGCGAGCAGGTACGACGTCACGATGTGGGTTTAACGAGGTTTCCGATGTTGATCAGGAATGATAAAAAATGACGTAGGGCTATGACGGTAAAGGCGATCGGAATGATACTCTCACACACCCAAGCAGGTACCTGGGCGAACGCTGGGCTGCCGTATTCGAACTCGGAAAGTACGAAGCGCAGGCTATAGAACGCCGCGATGGCACACACCAGAGCGGTAAACAATTCCACCCCGGCCGTGGAGACCTCCTTGGCCCGGGGCGGCAGGTATCGGTTGAGCAGATCGATGCTGATATGTTTCCCCTTGCGGCTGGCCACCATGGCTCCGACGAGGCCGATCCAGAGGACGAGGAGGCGCACCAGGATCTCACCCCACACGATCCCGCCCCCCAGCAGATTTCGCAACAGGATCTGGATGACGGCCGTCCCGACGAGGAGGGCAAACAGCCCAACCAGCAAGCCGTCCTCCATAAGGCGGAGAAACTCTAAAAGACTCTTCTTGGCAGCAGGACTGTCATCAGTCTCGTTCATGACCCCGATTCCGAGCGATACTCCTTCAGATATCTTTCCAACATATCCACCATCTGCCGGGAAAGCACACCATTTTCGATCAACCGCCCGGCAACCTCGGTCGCCCTGACCTGAAGGACCTTTTCTGTTTCCGGAGTCAGGTCGTTAAACTGGATCCCCTGATGGCGCAGCGCCTCCAGGGCCTTAATGTTGTTGTCCCGATTTTGGCGGTCCATTTGCTGCGATACCTGCCCCATCACTTCGCGCACGACCTTTTGATCTTCGGTTGACAATTTCAGAAACGGCTTTCGATTTACGGCCAAGGTTCCCGATACGTATAGGAACGGAAAATTGACGAGGTATTTTACCTGGGTGTGCCACTGAAGGGCGATCGCCCCGATCGGCGGGCTGGCAACAGTGTCAATTAACCCGGTTTGCAGTCCGGCCCGCACCTCGCCCAAAGAAAGTGGAATGGGGTCGATTCCCAGAAGTTTGAGGGTTTCGAGGGCGATATTGTCGTCCTCCGGCAGCCAAACCTTACAGGTCCGCAGATCGTCAAGCGTCCTTACGGACTTGTTCGACATCACATAGGCAAAACCGCCTTCGATGATCCCGAAACTCACCATACCACCCTTTTCAAGACCTTCTAGGATAATGGGATCCATGCGTTTGCGCACGTAATCCACCTCCTGAAACGATCTGAACTTGAGAGGTAGTTTGTAGATTTCAGCATCGGGGAAAAATTTCGCCAGGCTCCCGGTCGTAACCGCCCCGCCTTGAAGTTGTCCGACACGAATCTTCTGAAGGACCGCCCGGTCATTGCCCATCACCCCACCGGGATAGAACTTGAATTGCACCCGCTTTTGCGTCTTTTGGCCCACCTCTTCAGCGCCGGCGCGCATCATTTTCATCCAGTCGGAACCTTCCGGCGCCAACGTAGCGATCTTAACTCGCGCCGCCGGGGCCGCATCCGCAAGAAAGATCGTCAAACCCAGCGCAAGCGCAATGCAAAAAGTGCTCTTCATGGAACCACTCCTCTATCGACGCAATTCACGCCTCTTATCGTTTCATCGAAATCGTCGGCTCGAAAAATACCTACTAATTTAATATAGTAATGCACGTTCGCCACCCTGCAATGGGGGAACGCACTTTCCAGGGTGCTTGATAGACAGGGTCGACTGAAGAAAGGCATCGTTGCGAAGGCACGGTGTGCTTCGCGGCGATCTTAGAAGTAATCCTCACCGCTTTCCAGCAGTTCTCGGGCCTCTCGCTGGGCCAGGGTATTGAGGAGGGTGTATCCGTGCACTTGGGGATCGGCCGCGAGAACCTCCTGTAACAGCCGATCGTGCAACTCTCGATCGAATACAAGTCGGGCATATTGGCGGGCATAGATGACCTTAGCCATCAGGTTCTTCCCTTGCGAGATCTCGATGGCGCGTTCGAAATGCTCGCGTCCTACCTCCGGTTTCCCACCCAAGGCGGGCGGGAGTAACGTCGCCAGGACACCAAGATATAAGTGAGCCCCTCCCCCCTGATAGGATTCATCCAGCTCAACAACCCGCTGCATGATGACCTCAATGCGTGAGAGTTCGGCAACCGCATTCCAGTCGTCCCTGTGGGCCTCGATCCAACTCGCCCAGGCCGCCCCCAGGGCGTAGAGGACCGGGAGATCTTTGGTGTCCTTCTTCGCAATAGTAGCTTCAAAGTCCTGGAAATCGATTTTTCGAAGGTCACAGTCGTCAGGATGGCGAACACAGGCCGCATGAAAGGCATAACGAAGCCCTTTCGTCGTCAATATCCCTGCCCGTTCCTTGTCTTTTCCCGAGAAAAGAGATGCATAGGCCGAATAGAGGTTAGCGGCGCTGACGAGGAGATCTTCGTTATCCGGATCGCCATAGAGAAACCCGTCGATCATCAAAAGGTAGGCAGGAGCACCCTCTTCAACTGTTGCCAGATCATTGTTTTCAAGAATGGACTGGGAGAGATTATCGGTCAAATCGCGCGTGGCGGAGGAAACAAACGCCGAACAGCCGGGCAGAAGCACGAGCACAAGGAGAACCGGGAGGCAGGGGTTTATCGTCCGATGACTTCTCAATCCCAACGTTGACACCATAGACCTTCACGAAGACGAGAAGGATTTCCGGGCGGAGGCGTCGGCCGATGGCCCCTTCATGACGGGAGCGTGTTTGTGGGAGACCTTGTACCGGTCGCGGTCAGGTCTCGGTGACATCGTCTCGGCGCGACTTGGGCAATGAACCGCCGGATTCTGAGAACTCCAGTCCGGAGGGAGGATCGTAAGGGAAAGGCCATTTGATGTCAAGTCGCAACGTCAATGCGGATGGGGAGCGCTTGGATTTCGCACGACGCTGGATTTCGTGTTGCTAGCGTTACTTACCTGGAAGACCGAACGTAGCCCTTGATCTCCTCCCACTGAAACGCTTCATCGATCTCTCGATAGGTATCGGCCTTTCTCCGCTTGCGGTGCCTCAAGAAGTAACCGATATCCTGGAGGATGGCATAGTAGGCGGGAACCATGGAGAGGACCAGGATCGTCGCGAAGCCGAGACCCCACATAATGGCCGTCGCAAGCGGGGCCCAGAAAATCGACTTTCCTCCCAGCCCCAGGGCCATCGGAGCCAGACCAAAGATCGTCGTCAGGGAGGTGAGGATAATGGGCCGCATCCGGACGTGGCATGCCCTGAGGATAGCCACATAGAGATGCTTGGGGTCCAGTTTCCAATAGCGATTTATGAAATCGATCAGGACAAGGGAATCATTGACCACGATCCCGCTAAGGGTCAACAGACCGATCAGCGTAATAAACGTCAAAGGATTCCCGCTGACCAGAAGTCCGACGATCACGCCCAGGGTCACAAAGGGAATCGTGATCATGATGATGAAAGGCTGGGTCACCGAATTGAACTGCAAGGCAAGGATGAAGAAGATCAGGCCAAGCGCCAGGAACGCCGCCGCCTTCATTTCATTGAGGGAGGTTTCGGTCTCGTCTTGGAGACCGCCGGCGATCATCCTGGCTCCCGGATAGTCGGCCTTGATGCTTTCAAAATACGCCCTTGCAATCGCGTTGGCCTTTACAGCGGTCATCTTCCGACCGCCCAGATTACCCATCCCTCGGGCATCGTCCTGGATACTCTTGATGTTGGCCGTCACGCGCACGGTCGGTTTTCCGTTGTAATGGTAGATGTTGTGGAATCCCGGTTTCATGCGAATGTCCGCAACTTCACTCAGAGGGATCTCCCCGTACTTGGGGACGAGGATCTTGAGGTCCACGAGATCACCGAGATCTTCGCGGTACTCGGGCAGATATTTCAACTTGATCTCCTGCTCCTCATCGCCCTGATTATAGGTGCCGACCGTCAGTCCATAAAAGCCGGCCTGAACCGCGGACACCAGGTAGGCCTGATTGATCCCAAGGGCCTTGGCTTTGGCCTCGTCGACGGTGATTTCCATGAACTGCTTCTCCCGGGAGTAATCGTCCTGGATATCCACGATCCCCTTGTACTTGGCAAGCTCTGCTTGGATACGCCCTGCAATGAGAGCGGACGTCTCCCAATCCGAGGACTGGATCTTCAAATCCACATCGGCGCCCACCGGTGGACCCTCCAGTAGTCTCTCAAGCACAAACGAGACGGATCCCCGTGACCGGAGGAGATCTCCCGCATCCTCCCTGATGCTCTCGACGATCTCCTTCACCGTATGATTTCTCTCACCGGCGTCCTTCAGGATCACATAGAGAATCCCGTACTGAGGGCCGCGAATCGGTTCATAATTCACCTCTTTGAGACCCGATACGGCAATGACCGCCGCGAGGTCTTGACCGACCCCTTGCCTTACGACGTCGGTCAAGGCCAGCAGGGTATCACTCGTCCGCTCCAGGGTTGAGCCGATGGGCATGTCGATATTGATATTGAATTGGGGAAAGGCGTCGCTCTTGGGAAACATCTCAAAGTCGGTCTGAAAGTAGAGAATGAATGCCAAGATCGTGGAAAGGACGATCACCATCACGGAAATGTAGCGGTGTCGAAGAATCAATCGCAAATAGGGGTAGTAGATCTTGCGAAGGGGTTCAAACACATCAAACCTGCGCCTCGCAGGGGTCTTGACGTTCACCCTGGCAGGGGTCAACTCGACCACATGGGAGGGAAGCATGAAGTAGACCTCGAAGAGGGATGCGCAAAGGGCAAACAGAACCACCTTGGGGAGAATCGACAGGTAGCGCCCGATGATCCCGCTGATCATGAACAGGAGTGGAAAAAAGGCGGCCATGTTGGTGGATACGGAGGCGAGGACAGGGGCCAGGACCTCCCTGCTCCCCTTCAAGGTGGCCTCAACGGGCGAAACCCCCCGTTCAATATAACGAAAGATGTTCTCAATCACGACAATGGCGTCGTCCACGATGATACCCAGCACGAGGATGAGCCCGAAAAGCGTGACACCGTCCACCGAAAGCCCAAAGGTCTTCATCAGGGTGAAGGTGAGTAAGAAGGAGACCGGTATGCCGATAGAGGCATAGATCGCATTACGGATTCCCATGGAGATCCACAAAATGACAAAGACGGCCATGATACCGAGGGTCGCATTCGTTTGGAGTTCTCTTATGCGCTGCTTAATCACCTTAGGCTGTTCAAAGTAAATGGTACTCCTTAAGCCGGGGTATTCCGCCTCCACCGTCTTGATCAGGGCCTTGATATCGTCTACGATCTGGATCATGTTGACGTTTCGTTTACGCCGAGGGGCCAGGACGAGGGCGTTCTTCTTGTCGATAAAAGTCAGGGTGGACGGTTTTTCCAGGGTCGGGGTGATCCTCGCGATATCCCTCAAGTACACAATGCCGCCATCCTTGCTCCTCAAGGCGATCCCTCCCAGGTCCGTCGGCGATTCCGGCTCGCCGACCATCCTGATAGCGGTCTCGTGTTGCCCCATCTCGAGGGTACCGCCCGGAAGATTTTGCATGCGTGAGCTAACCGCTTGGACGATCTCCAGGGTCGAGATCCCGTAGGACGACATCCGCCGTGGATTGAGCTCAACCCAGATCTCGTTTTCCCGTTCCCCTAAGATCTCTACTTCCGACAGCCCCTCGATTTCCTCCATTCGCTCCGCCACGTCTTTGGCGATATCTTGGAGTTGCATCATGGGCAGGTCTCCGAAGAGCCCTACCAGGCAGACCGGGAAGATCGCGATATCAATCTCCAGGACGTGAGGGACCTTGGCCTCTTCCGGGAGGTCATCGACGCGGTCAACCGCATTGCGGACCTCCTGCATGCCCTGATCGATTTCTTCTTCTGAGAGATCGGCGTGGAAATAGATGTTGATCTTCGAGGTCCCCTCAAAAGACTTTGATTCGTGCCTTCTGATCTCGGAGATCCCCTCGAGTTCATCTTCGATCTTTGTGGTCACGAGCTTTTCCATCTCCTCAGGGGAAAACCCGGGCGCCATGGTGATGACGACGCCTTCCCCAACGGTCAAATCCGGATCCAGGTAGCGCGGCATGGAGCGGTAACTGTAGACCCCCAAGATGACGATCAGGAGGAGGGTCAACCTGACGACGATAGGTCTTTGGATGCCGAATCTTGTGAGGAACATGTTGTGTTAACGCATCAGGAAAACGTGGAAGACTTCGGTATGCATAAGTACGAGTGGAGGAACGTGATGCGTCTAGGGCATCACTGCCTCACCACATCGCCCGTCTTGAGTCCTGCGGGAGTTGTGATCACCTCTTCGTGATCATTGAGGCCGGATAAGATCTCGACCTTCTGTTCGTAATAGGAGCCTAATGTCACGCGCTTGAAAAGGGCCTTTCCGTCGTCGATGACAAACAGCCCGATCTGACCGTTCTCCTCGGCCAGCCACGAGGAATGGATCTTGATCGATTTCTTTTGATCTACAAGGGGAAACCTCACCCTGACCGTCATGCCATCCGCCATTCTGGGATCCGGTTCGTCGATGACGAGTTCCAGGGGAAAAGATCGGGTAACGGGATCGGCCGTGGGTGAAAGAAAGCTCAGCCGACACTCGAATGTCGTTTCGGGGATGGCGTCCACCTTGAATGAGAAGCGTTTCTGGCGATCGAGGATCGGGATGTACTTCTCGCCCAGGGAGAGCCGTATCTTGATCTTCTCAAGGTCGACGACTTGGGTGACGACCGTGCCCGGGCTCAGAACTTCACCCTCTTCCACCTTGCGAAAGGCGATAATTCCGTTGCATGGCGATCGGAGCACCGATTTTCTGTAACGGTCCTTGGCCATGGCCAGCGCCGCCTGGGCCTGTTCGTGTCTCGCCCGGGCGGCGCGTTTGTCTTCAGTGCGCGGGCCTTTCTTTGCCAACTCCAGTTGTTCCCGGGCGGAGTTCAGGCTGGCGCGTGCCGTCTCAACCGCCGTTTCGGCCGAATCGTAGTCGCTGTTGGAAATGGCATTATACCAGTGTAGTTCTTTAATCCGCTTGAAGTTGTTCTCTGCCTCGGTAAGCGCCGCCTTCGCCTGCTCAAGCGTAGCCGCTGCAATGCGGATTTCCTCCGGCCGGCTCCCCCGCTCCATCTTTTCGAGCTGGCTTGCGGCCACAGCCTCCGCTGCCTCGGCCTGCTGCACCTCGATGCGCATGCTGCTCGTACTGATTTCAGCCAATATCTGACCCTTTGTCACTCGATCACCCCTCTCGAAGAAGAGTCTCTCGATGGTACCACCGGTTTCAGTGGCCACTTTCACCTTCAGATTGGCGGTCAAGGTCCCCACCTGTTCAACGTCCGCCTCCAGATACTGAGCCTGGACTGTGGCCGTCTTGACCAGTTTGGCCTTTGGGAGGGTCGACTCAAGCTTCGAACCACTTTCGCCCTCTGTGCTGCAACCGGAAAAGGCCATCACCGCCGCCAAGAAAACCGGAAGCAATCCTATCCTACCCATGATCTCCTGCACTACGCTCATGAGCCTTGCTTCACTTTGCTTAGGACTTTGATCTCAACAATCTTGGTGGTCGGATACTGACCCTGATCGTCTTTTTCGAGGTACTTGACCATATCCCAGATGGTGTTGAGCGCGGTCGTCACACCGATCAGGGCCTCCATCTCAACGCCCGTGCGCGCTTGCGCACGCACCCTGCACTTCACCTCCACGCGGTCTTCTGAGACGTTAAAGTCGACCGCAACCGTGTCGAGAGGGATCTGGTGGCAATGGGGAATCAGCAGATGCGTCTGTTTGGCCGCATTCATGGCTGCGACCTCAGCCACCAGGAACGGATCGCCTTTCTTGATCCTGCCGGCCGTTATTTCGGCCAGGGTTTGGGGCGCCAAAAGAATGATCCCCGCTGCCTCCGCACTCCGCCGGACCACGTCTTTGTCCGTGACATCAACCATCCCCATGATTGCTCTTCCTCGCTTTCTGAGATCCTATTCGTATCATTTCGGGTCTTGAAACCGCGCAACTTTCCCCCATGGGCCGACAAAATGGGTATCAATGCGACTCGTTCCCCTCTTTTGATGACATCAGTTCTCCGAGGCGGATCCTGAGGACTCGCGTTTCGACCCCATCCTGGGATGGCCTCACCGAAAAAACTCCTTCTTGCGGCTGGCCTTCGCCTTGATGTCATCGACCGTTCTGGACAGGGCCGGGAATACGTTTTCCCGTATATCACCTGCCACGGCAACAGCCATGATCTCCGCGCCTACCTCAAGGCGCCCCTCTTGAGTCTCAATCAACACATCAACGATCCCCGGTAAACTCTTCGTATTTTCAATAATACTCGCGATTTCATCCTGATCATAGCTCACTTCGATCTCAGTGACGTCGCGCCCATCGCGCGAGGAGGCTCGCACGATCCCCAGGTGTGTGGCGATCATGCCAATCCTGCCGGCCTCCGGGTGCGCCTTCAGTGTCTCTATCATTTCATGAACCTTCATGGTCGGTCAAAACCCTCCCCAACTCTTTCATGCGTGGTTGTCATTCACCATTTTCCGGATCGAGATTGAACAGCTTCCGGGCGATGTCCAGATAGATATCACGGGTGCTCCGATCCGCTTTCTTTTTCAGGACCAGGATGGGATCATTGATGATCTTCTCGGCAATGGAAGCGGTCAAGTTTTCGATAATCCTCCTCTGAGTCGCGGTCAACGAACCAAGTCCGGAGAGGCTTCGCTTTAGTTCGCCGCGACGAATACCCTCTGCCTTCTCCTTCAAGGAAATGATGATAGGAACCACATCCAGGGTCCGCATCCATTTCTCAAATTTCAAGACTTCCTCCTCAACGATCCGCTCCGCTTTTATTGCTTCCTGGCGACGCTTGGCTTTATTGAGATCGATGACGCCTTTCAAGTCGTCGATGTCATACAGATACACATTATCGAGTTCGTTTACTCTCGGCTCCACATCACGGGGTACGGCAATATCGATCAAGAAGAGAGGGCGGTTCCGTCTCTTCTTTAAGGCCCCCTTCATCTGATCGAAAACGATCACGTAGTCCCGGGCGGCCGTCGAACAGATGACGATGTCTACCTCCAGTAGCTGCGCATCGATCTCATCGTAGGAAACAGGGCTCCCCTGGAATGCCTCGGCCACTTCGACGGCGCGACGGAAGGTCCGATTGGCCACCTTAACGCTCTCCACCCCCTGCGTGATAAGATGGCGGGCCGCCAGTTCAGCCATCTCACCGGCACCGATCAGGAGGACGCCTTTACCGCTGAGATCGCGGAAGATCTTCTTGGCGAGCTCCACAGCCGCGAAACTCACCGAAACGGCTGCGTCCGAAATCCCCGTCTCGGTCCGCACCCGTTTGGCCACGTGAAAGGCCCGGTGCATGAGCCGATTGAGAATGACTCCGGAGGTCTTCTCCTTGGTTGCCTGGAAATAGGCATCTTTGATCTGGCCCAGGATTTGAGGTTCACCGACGATCATGGAATCCAGACTGGATGCGACCCTGAAGATATGCCGTACAGCGGCCATATCTTCAAAGGCGTACAGGTTCCTGGAGAAATGCTCCTCGGGGAGACCGCCGATTCGAGATAGGATGGTGACGACCCATTTTTTGGCTGCATCCAGGTCCTCCGTGGCATAGAGGGCCTCTACCCGGTTGCAGGTCGAGAGAAAAAGACCCTCTCGAATAGAGGGGAGATTACGCATGGATGTTAGGGCAAGGGACACGTGCTCCGGTTCCCGGGCGATGCATTCTCGCAGTTCGATCGGCGCGGTCTCATGGTTCATGCCTATGTCGGCGATGTGGATCATAATCCCCTTTGGCCTTCGATACTGCTAAAGCTGTGATAGTCGCTCAGCCAAAGACTGGCGCCCACAAATGTAAAGATGACGATCGCAAAGGCGATGATGGACAGGATGGCTGCCCGGCGACCCCGCCAACCGGCAACAAGTCGTTCATGTAGCAGGACGGCATAGAACAGCCAGGTAATCAGGGTCCACACTTCTTTAGGGTCCCACTGCCAGTATTTTCCAAGAGCGTACTGGGCGTAGATTGAGCCGGTGATCATTCCGATCGTCAGGAAGCAGAAGCCCCACATCAAGGAATAGTGATTGAGGCGATCCAAGGTCTCGAGGGAAGGTAAGCGATTGTACATGGACCCCAGTTGTTTGCGCTTAATTTGGTTCTCCTGGATAAGATACATAATAGCCGTCATGAACGTGACTGCGAAGATTCCATTGCCCAGGAAGGTCGTAAGGACGTGGACCGGCAACCAGAGGCTCCTGAACATGGGCTTCACGGTAATCTCAACCGCCGGCATCGTCGCTGATAAGATCATCAGAAACGCGGCAAACGGTGCGATGAAAGAGCCGAGGACCATCAATCTGAACTTGAGATGAAAAAGCAGGTAGGCGCCGAGGATGGTCCAGGCAAAAAATGAGAGCGACGCCTTGAAGGTCAGCACTGGGGCGGTCCCCATCGCGACATATTGGCTAACCAGGTAGAGGCTGTGACAGATGAAGCCCGCCAGAAGGATTCGATATGACCAGGTATAGACGGTTCTGTTTTGCCTAACCACGTAAACGATGAAACCGCCGGCCGCAAAAAGAGTCAAAAAGAGGGCCAGCCTGTAGAGCAAAAGGATCATATTCGCGTTTGACCTCTGGAAGACGTGTCATTTCGAGTGGACGAAAAACTCCCCGTTTCAATGAATCCGGGAAGCGGTTGCCTAAGGCCCCAAACCATTACTTGAATATATCACCATCCAATCACCCCGCCCATCATCTATCACCTCCCACCCAGCGCCAGCTTGGTGATCTCATTGGGCGACCATCCCGCATGGGTGATCTCATTTACGAGGGAAGCGGCGTCGTTCCAACGCCCCTGCCCAATCGCCTCAAGGATTGGCGATTCAACGAGGGCCCGAAATATACGCTGATTTTCGTCCTGAGCAAACCCTCGGGCCAAGATCTCCTTTCGGAGGGCCCCCATCAGGTTCAAGAACATCTCGTACTCTTCACCAAATTGCTCTTCCAGTGTTCTCCGGATCTTCTTCGCAAGCATCGGGCTACTGCCGGAGGTGGATACGGCAATCAGGAGATCTCCCCTCCTGAGTACGGATGGGACGATGAAGCTGCAGTCCGCGGGTTGGTCCACGGCATTGATCAAGATACCTTTCCGTTTGGCATCCTCACTGACTCGCCGGTTGAGATCCATACTATCGGTTGCCGCGATGACCAGGAAGGCGCCGTTCAGATCTTCCTCATCATATTCATGTCCAATCCACGTGATTCTGCCGCCTTCGACATGATCTCTGAGGGTCGGCGATAAGTCCCTCGCGATCACAAAGACATCGGCCCGGTGCTCCAGCAACGTTACGATCTTCCGCTGAGCAACCTGGCCGCCACCTACCACGACAACCGTTTTGCCACGAAGATCAATCAGAATTGGATAATAGGACATAACAGTTAATGTTTTACTTTCGAATCACGACTCGGTTCATCGGAGTCGCCTCCAGGGCGCACGTCGTTCTTTAGACGAGCCGGCTCTCGAGGAGCGCATGAACATCAGACGTATTGATCCACAACCTCGGTCATGAACTGCTCGACGGCCGCCTTGCCCCCCTTTGCCATCAGGTCCTCAATCAATCCACTAATCTTGTCGTGGGTGACGGGGTCTCGCTTTAGGTCCCCAAGGGAGCGATACGCCCCTCCCCTGCGACCAACACGGTATATCAACCGCTCGTGATCGGGCAGATCTTGGTACTCCAGGATCACGTCCAACATCTTCTCTTTGTCTTGCGGTAGTTTTCCTGAGACCTCCTCCAGCAGATTCATGATGTGGTCACTGGTGATCGTACTCGTGATCCCTTCCAGAGATTGGATAAAGAGCCTGATTTCTTCGGCCAGCATGTCGTCGGTCTGAGGCTCAAATTCTCCGGATTGCAGCTTCTCATGGAGCGGCACGCGCCGAGGTACCCGGAGGCTTCTAAGGCGAATGAAATGGGGGTTGATCTGGTTGAGCACGTCGGCCGTTGCAAGCGCATGCTCTTTCCAATACAACTGCCCCCCCAATCCGGGCATGACATACTCCGAAAGCTCCATCCCTGCCTTGAGGACCCGTTGGCCCGCGTCGACGTGTTGCCCTCCGGTAACCCCTTTTTTCATCCACTTTAGAAGCGGGTCATACCCACTCTCCAACCCCACGTGAACCCGGTCAAGACCGGCCTCATGGATCTGTTTTAGGGCTTCCACCGGCTTTCGGATAATTGTCCTCGACCGGGAGTATGTCGTGACGCGCTTTATCTCCGGAAACATCTTCCTCAGAAATTTCAAGGCTGCAACCAAATCAGCGGTCTTCATGACCAGGTTGTCGGCATCCTGCAAAAAACAGGCGCCGGTACCGTTGTAGAGCCAGCCGGCAACGCTTCGATAGCTCTGACTGTAGGACGCGCCGCTGAAGACCCTGGTGACGACCCTATCTGTAATCTCCCCGGTACACCCAAGCTCCCACGAAAGGGCCTTGATATCGTCAGCGATATCGCGCGCTGTCTGAATATCCGCCTTGATTTCAGCCACAGTCCTTAGAGAGAACTTCCGTTTCTTATAGACCGGGCAGAAGAGACACTGATTCCACGGGCAATTGCGGGTGAAACGGAGAAGCAGGCTGCTGGCCTCGTTGGGAGGTCTGATCGGGCCCTGCTCAAAATCGAAGGATTTCATGATCACGATACGACTCGATCTCCGTAGTGAGGATGCTGCTGAACAACCCCAAGATCTCACACCAATTTCCTAACTAATTTGTGATAGTTATACGATAGGGCCTAAAATATATCAACCGTCAAGAAATGCAAGGATCGCTAACGTCGGCGTTCACGGATGAGAATCGAATCGGCGTTCACGGGTGTTTGCTGAAACCTCGCACGTTCCCTCCTCAATTAGCTATTCATGCTCCTCACAGGAATTTGTGGGCGAAAAGACTGTTTCCAGCCTCCGCGGTGGGAGGACTGTGATGTCTTTTCGCAGTGACTGGCGGGAGGGCGCTGTCTTTTCATGACTTATCTGTGGGGGAAGCCGCAGCCCCGAGCGAAGTCGAGGGGAATGTCGGAGGGGGCAGAACTCCCCCGCAGATAAGTGATTGAAAAGACCAGCCCGGGAGCCCCGGAATCGGAGAAAAGATATCGCAGGCTTCCCACTAGACTCCAGGGCAACCAGATTGAGATTCGAAAATCGGAATGTCGATCGATAAACGATGTAACTTCAATGTATTGTGCTCTCAATATCAACTTATTGACCCACAAATTCTTGTGAGGAGCCGCTATTCAGATAGTGCCGAGAACTTGGCATCGGATGCAAACGAGACGTGGAGGCCACCCGGAGGCAGGCCGAGTGGATAGTCCGCTCGTACGACCCGGCCTGAAAGAAGCCAAAAATTCGACCCAACCCTTCGAACAGGAACTATTCTTGCAGTGAATCCAAGAAGAGGATTTTCGCGGATATGGTGTGATATTTCAGGCGGTTCAGTACGGTTTGCGATTAGTTGCAGGCATAAGTGACCGAGCGAGATTTACAGTGCGTATTCCAGAGAAAACCTGCGGCCCTACTGCGGGCCATGTTCCTCACGGGCGGGAGCATTGTGAAAGAATCTGGATATTCAGGCCACCTCGAGATCCGCAAGCGGTCTTAAGGAGGCCTCCGCCCGACGGGTCGCGGATCCTTCACAGAGACGAAGAAGAGGGCTCAAGCACGTCTTCCAACAGGGCATCACAATGGACTGCCCTATGACAAGAAGCGCGCCCATATTCTCTTATTTCTGAGGGTCATCATCGCCTAATTATATGCTAAATCAGCTCCAAAATACCTCCCCAGGAATGTTTTACCCCGTTCCTGATGAATTTGCTGATTCCTACCGGTCGTACCTTCAAAAGCTATTCGTTCTCAGATTAAACTTTGCCTATGTCTGCGGCATTCTCCTGATCCCGGCCGCGTTTGTGTTTGACAAGCTCATTTTTCCAGACCTTTGGCTCCAGCTTTTATGGGTGCGGTTGCTCTCGGTCGCTCCGTGCCTCTTGCTCGTGATTCTCTCCAACGCGACCACCTTGAAGGACCACCCTTCCCTGATGTGCCATGTCTTCTTTGTGGTGGTCGCCGCGACGATCGCCCAATTGATCTCAATGACAGGGGCCTACGCAAGTCCTTACTACGCGGGTCTTATTTTGCCGTTCATTGGGATTGCGATGATCCTGCCGTGGGGTTTCTGGGGTTCCTTGCTCTCAGGGATCCTGATCCTATCCATTCATTACGGATACAACCTTTTCCCGGCACTGCTCGCTCACGAACCCATCCACTGGCCCGCCGTGTGGAATAGCGTCTATTTCTTGACGTTCAGCTTCATCCTCGTCGTGATATCCTCGGGGATGAGTGAAAACATGAGGCGCCGAATCTTCGTGGGAACCGAAAGAGAAAAAGCCAAAAGCCTCAAACTGAGAGAGTCAAAGGAGAGAATCGATTCATTACTGAAGATGAAGAACCGCTTTTTCTCCAACATAACCCACGAACTGAAGACCCCCCTTGCCATGTTGGTGGGCAACACTGAACTCCTGCTTGAGAAGGCCGTTCACCTCGATGAAACGGTAAAGGATCAGCTACACGTCATGAGAGAGGCTGCCTTCCAGTTGTCTACCCATGTCGATCGCATCATCACCTTATCGAATTCGAATGACCCTGACGTAAGGTCCCAAACGGAACATTTTGACTACATTGGCGTGGTCCAAGGGTGCTTTTCGATGTTCAAGCCAAAGGCCATGGAAGAGAATATTGAGTACCGCCTGAAGGTTCCTTCGACACGTCTCGTCGTCGATATCGACGTGGTCCGAATCGAGGAAGTCCTAAACAATCTCATCCAAAATGCCTTCAAATTCACCCGACCGGGGGGTGTGATCACGGTGAGCGTCGATGCCGATGGCACAGACGTGTTTACGGAAGTTTGCGATACCGGGATCGGTATCCC
>CAZAGT010000064.1:0-15699 GCA_964484515.1 uncultured Desulfobacteraceae bacterium
TGAAAATCAATAAGATAATATAAAATTTGCTGGCCTAATAGGATAACTCTATAATAGAATGATTGAATCGGCGTGGAGGTTGCGGCGCTGATGAGGCAGCTATAAAGAAAGAAGGGAGGCACAACGCTTTTGGCACGACACAAGAAGATCGAAAGACGTCGCGAAATCGACCGGCGTCGTCGACGCAGACGTAAGAGATTGAAGCAGCGGGCCAACGAAGGAAACAACTGAGGCTCGCACTCGATATTCTTTATTTCGAGATTGTGAGATCAAAGTCGCAACCCTCTATGCACCCCCGGCGGGTGTTTCCTGAATGCCCCGCCCCTTGAGCGGGGGTTCTCTGTGTATGTGTAAGAGGTGGCAAGGGTCCGAGAGATCATCAGTCGTCAAAACCCGACGTTCAGGAGGCTCAAAAGGCTTCTGAAGGCGCAAGGGGTCGACGAATACCGACAGACCCTTATTGCAGGCCGAAAACACATCATCGAAGTGTACCGCGACTTTCCAAGGCAATGCGCGGGTATCGTCGTCTCCCAGAAAGATTCGATTCCGCCGGAGATCCTCACCAAAGATCTCACCGTATACCGTCTCGATCCAAAGCTCTTCCGTGAAATCGATGAAGTCGGTACGAAACACCCGATATTGTTGGTTCATACCACGCCGCTGGAGGAATGGACGGATGATCGATGGCCTCCAGGCTGCACACTGTTTGTCCCATTCCAAGATCCAATGAACGTGGGCGCGGTCATCCGATCCGCCGTCGCCTTCGGAGTCCCGCGGGCGGTCATGCTGGCCGAGTCCGCACATCCCTTTCACAGCAAATCGAGTCGCGTCGCGGGAAGCTCGCTTTTCCGGATCGAACTCCTGAAAGGCCCTTCTATAAAACAACTCCGAAAGACCACCTTTCCGCTCATCACGCTGTCGCCCAGAGGGCGCAATATAGAAAGATATCGTTTTCCACCCACCTTTGGTCTGGTTCCGGGCGTGGAGGGACCGGGCCTTCCGACCCAGATCAAGCCCTCTGCGTCCCTGGCCGTGCCCATGGAGGTCGGGGTGGATTCGCTAAATGCCGCCATGGCGACCGGTATTGCCCTTTTTTTGTGGCGTGCGGGCCAAAGAAGTCGAAGGTAGAAGCCGAAAATACAGTGACGAGAGACGAGCGGCAAAAAAAGGCTGAAGGTGGAAGGGGCAGATGTCGGAGGTCGGAGGTTTGAGGCATGCGGCTTCGCCGGTTGGAGGAGGTTAGAGGCGGAAAAGATTGGGGAGAGACGGGGAGAAACCGAGAATCGGAGAGGGAGAATCAGCGACTGAATTTCGAATAATGACCAGGGAATGAAGAATTTCGAACTGAAAGAAAGGTTGGCGGCTGAACAAGTGAGGAGACAGGAAGCAAAAGGAGGGAGGTTCGAGGCACGAAGATCGAGGAAAAGCGAAAGAAAGACACGTCAGCCTTTCACCTTTAATACCTTACAATGCCATTATTTAGTTGACTTGAGCGGCATGTAGACGTATTAAAATCGCCCATCACGGCAACTGAGACAAAGATAGGTTTACAGTATGGGTTCAAAGACCAAGAAAGTAAAAGCGATTCGAAAGCGGAAGGCCAAACCGAACAAAAACAATCTTCGAGCGAATCAAAAGCGGATGGATGAGAATCTCGCCATCCTGAGGGAGCTTAGTTCCAAGGACTAGCTGCCGTCAGTCTACGCGTTGGCACGCCTCTTTGACGCCATACCTCGGCGGCCATGGATATTCCGCCGCATTCCCTCCTTTGCCTCCGCTTGAGGCCCCCAGTGACCGGAAACAGGGATGAATAAGCGTCATTCCGATCTCGCTGTCGCAAATGCGGTTATGCCCTTCCCGCGCGGTCAGCTCCGGGAGATCTCCTCCTCCAAGTCCTTGATGTACTGCGTTATGAGCATCCCCAAGTAGATGCAGACATTTCCATCCAGACATGCATCGGCATCTTTCTTATCGAGGATGGCGTGGCGCTTGTGGGTCTCCTTTTCAAAGCTAACGATCCAGGCGTTCATCTCCTGATCAAAGGACAGAGACAAGGAGAGACCATATTTGGTGATCTCAGGGTACATGTCTAAGAGTTTCTGCTCAAGATCCGCCTCTGAATAGCTCATTTCCCTACTCCTTCATGCTGGTATGCTGGTCTTTAAGGGGGCTTCGGCCAAATTGTTCGTCCTTGCCGAGGGTGTAACATTTCCGGATGAACATCAGGGTTCATTCCAGCCGGTCAACTGCCCGGACCGATCAAAGGCTACATAGCCGCAATAGATGTTCGGATAGTACCACAGGATCTTGACGCCCTTGATGACCTTGACGGGTTCGCCAAGGATGGTTCGAACCTGGCTCTCCGGCATCCCGATTTCAAGTCTGCGCCAGTTCTTTGTGTTTTGCCAGCCAAATTGGAGACCGGTCTGCTCGACGCTGGTCTTTCGGCAGGTCGCCAGTTCCGCTTCCAGCTCATCGATCCTGCGTTCGAGTTCGAAGATCTTTTGTTGAAGCTCTGAAGATTCGCTCTCTTGGGCGCCGGACATGACAAGGGGAAACAGAAGAAGGCCCAGGAGGCAGGCAAGGGCGGGAATTGAAACTCTCTGGATCGCATTTTTCATGGCTCGTTCCGTGCTCCTCGTGGGCAAACGCGGGATCGAAAGATCGAGGTTTCTAAAAATACTAGCAAAGCCCGGCGCATAGCGCAAGGGGATTGCGGCTTCGTCGTTAGGGGTAAGCGCCTTCGAGGTTGGAGTTTACCCGCCTCCGGCGGCGTGGGAGACGAAACGCGAACGGGCATGTCGTTTGGACACCTGTCCAGAGGCTTTTAGACGGTACAGTCGACCTTTCTTTTGACATGTAGTATTGCATGTAATATTACATGCAATACTCTCTCTTAAAGAATGAAAGGAGGTCATATGAGTACCGTCGATTTTGCCATTACCATCAACGTCTCTCTCGTTCTGGGAAGCGAACAGGCGACTCTCAGCATCAAGAACGTGGACCTAAAACCGGCCGTTATAGCCCTCCCGCTGCCAATTCAAGAGACCTCGCGCCCGGAAAAACAGCCCCAGAAAAAGACCATCCATGAAATCGTTTTGGAAACGGCCCGGAACTATGTCAACAAAACGGGAAAACGGACGTTTACCGCAGCCGATCTGTTTAAATCTGCTCGAAAGAGCTATCCAGCTATGAAAAGAGGCAGCTTTTCGGCTCACGTTATCGCTGCCGCGCCGGAGCACCCGTCATGGAAGCACTACGCAAACAGAAAAGGGTATCTATATTACCTGGGAAAGGGGACTTACAGGCTCAGTGATTGAGAATGAGCTGCCGGGAGCGGCAGGCAAAATCGCGGGGCAGGCAGACGAGGTATCCTGACAATGCCGTTTGGAGGGCCTTTCGGGCGTATGAATTCCCCGGCGTGAGGTGTGAGGCACAAGGCACGACAGTAACCGAGTTTTTTCTTTACCTCAAGCCTCAGGCCTAATGCCTCAAGCCTTTCCACACGCCGCAGACGGGTGTTTTCCGGCAGCCTCTGCAGCATGGCGTGGGTCGAACGTCCTTATTGCTGGTGCGAGAGGGGGGACTCGAACCCCCACACACAAGGTACTGGATCCTAAATCCAGCGCGTCTGCCAATTCCGCCACTCTCGCACGGGGAAATATTCTTGTGCTTTCTCAGAATACTGTCAAGGTCTAAATGGGTGATCAGATAGGCGCCGGAATTCGCTGATGAAGTCATGGATCAGCCCCTCATCGGCAAAACTGAAATAGTCGTTGTTTCCTATGATGACGTGGTCGAGGACCTGAATCATGAGCAGCTGTGACGCCCAGACAAGGTCTCTCGTCAACCTCCGGTCTTCCTTCGAGGGTGCAGGGTCGCCGGAGGGATGATTGTGAACGAAGACCATTCCGGCGGCCTTGTTCTCCAGGGCCGACACCATGACCTCCCGTGGATACACGGCGCTCCCGCTCAGACTGCCGCTAAAGACATCCTGATCCGCAAGTAGCTCGTTCTTGCGGTTCAAAAACAGGACCTTGAAGACTTCCCGCCTGAGATCACGCATGGAATGGAATAGGTAGTCAAACACCGCCTTTGATGAGCTCAAGAAGGTGGACCCTTTTGCGCGATCCTTGAGATATCTGCCGGCGACCTGATGGACCAGACTGAGGTAAAGCGCATTCTTGGGCCCAATCCCCTTAATTTCCTCCAGCTTTTCGATGGGTGCCGACAAGACACCCGAAAGGCTGCCGAACATCTTCAAGGCCTCCCTGGCCGGGAGCTTCACGTCTTTTCTGGGGGTTCCAAGGGTAAACAGAAATTCGATCACTTCCTCATCTGAGAAACGTTCCAGTCCACCTTCCATGAACTTGGCGCGGAGCCGCCGGCGATGCCCTTGTGTTCTCTCAGGGGCCCTATCTCTTGGGGAGGTCATGTCTTTCACTCGTCTTTGTCGGGTTTACCTACCTTGGGCGGGATTTCCCGCAGGGAAGCGCGGGGTGCGTCACGTCTGTCTCTTATGAAATTTCATGAAATGAGGTCTGTGATACCTTAACGCCCTCCCGAGGCGGGTAAGCTCTTGCGGCAAGGGGACGAGCTGACTAGGGATCCCATATATCCGGACGTCATGATCAGTGGCCCCCTTTGGTGGATGGTATCGCTGGTCGAGTATACGCCGGAGTTTTACTTATTCAAGAAAAATAACAAGTTGTGCCAAACCTTCCAATTTGGTATAATTTTTGTGGGTGCATTTCTGATATTCCCCATTATTTTCAGAGAGTTCACTTCAGACAAGATCGACGCAAAAATCGAGGAGTCGCAGCGGCAAACATGACCTCAAAGGCCCTTCAAATCAACCTCGAGCGCAGCCGGGTGGATGTCACCATCAGCGAGAAGTACAAGGTTCTTCAGGAGGTGATGTCAAAATATCACGGGATCCTAGAGGAACTGAATGGTTTCCTGGAAGAGCTTTGCCATCCTTTCAAGAACTGGCGCTTTATCGTAAGGCAGGCACGTGGGCTGGCGATTGATCATTTTCATTTGCTCAGGAATCATCCCAAGGGGCCGGATGCGGTCAGATTGTATGCGGATATCTTTTTGGATGCCGTTACACTCTCCCGCGACCACGATGTCAAGTCGGACGCTGCGGATCATTTCCTCCTCTACTTGCAACGGATCATTCAGGAGTCCGGGGACGAACTGCCAAGGTTCCTAGACGTGCTCGATTATGGATTTGAACGCATCCAAGGCTTGGGAGAAGCCGATTTCCATGTCTTTGCGAGGAGTTTCTATCCGATCAATAGGCTAGCGCAGGAGTTTCACCGTCATGGAGCGCCGTTCCATGCGAGCAGCCCGGTCAATTCGCTCCTGGTCAGATACTTGGAGACGACCTACGGGTATTGGCTCGGACATGAGGACCCGCAAATATGGTTCTGCCGGGAACTAGGATTGGAAACCTGCCAACTCGGAGATCTAGCCGGGATATTTGATCCGGTTTCCCACCGTCATCTGAGTGAAAACGAGAGACGGTTGTCTGCGCTGATCAAGGATAAGAGACTTACACCGGAAGCTCTTCTCGATAACCTCCTGAAGCTGCCTGGATACGCCCAAATCGTTGATAACTATCGCGAGATACCCAAAAAGATCTTGAGGACACAGCAGGAGAAGGGGCAGGGAAGCTACAGGAAGCTGATTTTTCTGTTCTTGATCATGAATACCGGCGGACTGACCGCTATTCATGAAGAGACCTTAAGGGACATCAATCGGACACTGACCTGGTTGATTGAAAATGAAGATATCGAGAATCTAAAGCAATTACTGAGAAAGACCTTTGCGATCCTCGAGGCGAGCGCAAAGAGATACCCCAGCACGGCCCTAAGCTGTGTCTTGAATATGGGAAAGGCCGTCTATCAAACTGAGGACAGCGTGCTTGTCGATTTTTTCATTGACGCGGTCATTGATATGGGCTTTCAAGCTCCTGAGTTGCAGGGTGTGGGCGACGACGGCCAGATTCGAGCCAACGTCTCCCACGTCCAGAACATCCGGACCTGGCTCGAGCTCATCGAGATGAATCCGAAGTGGTCCAAGAAGCTTCTGTCCGCCATCGTCGTTCATCTTGCGATCAGGGGTGTCTTCATCAAGGACACCGATCTGTTCCCACGGGATATCACCAAATTCCTGAATAGTGACATTGCGCCGGTCTACAACCTGGCTAAGCAATTGGCGCGTCTATTTCCGGCCTTTTTCAATGACATCGGAGCCGAAGGTCGTCTGAGGGATATCTCCACGGATATTGATGAGATTTGCCTTAGAAAGGACCTCTTGATCCATTTCCTGCGAAAACAGAGTCACGTTGAAAGCAGTAGTCAGATCGTCGCGTTGATGGAAGCGACGCTGACGTTTTGGAGGACCAGGGAGAAGGAGCTTTTGAAGTCCTACGTGCCCCCGAATGTCTACTTGCAGATCGAGAATCGAGGGGCGTACATCGACGGTGTGCACCGGATCATAAGCCGTCTTTTTGAGGATGAAAAGATCTCAAAGACCAGCGATCTCCTGCAGGTGAACGAGGAGGAGATCGAGGATCGTTTGCAGGGCATCATAGGGATCGACTCGATCGATATCCGGCGTGTCAAAATGGCTATCAGCCTCTACAAGATGGTACATCAGAAATACACCCTGAGTTCCGTCGCACTTCGCGACTATCTAAAACAGGTACCGCGTGGAACGGTTCCGCGCTTGGCCGAACTTGAGGCAGCGTTGAATGAAACCGATGCTAGAGAAAAATTAGATAAGCTATTGGCATATTTAAAATACCTTAGGTCAGTCATACTCTCTCCTTTGGCCTATGAGGTCAGGGAAGATATCTACCGAAAGAGACACTTCACCGTTGATATTCCCTCCATGTACGGCAGCTACCGTGAACCGAAATTCGATGCCTTAGGCCTGACCTTGCGCCTCGAGAGGCTCGTGACTGTGCTGTTTGAGGAACTCGTCGAGCGGATCGATTTGAATCTGATAACGAGGGCCACTTTTTCTCAAATCTTTGACTACTTGGGATTGTTTTCGCGGGCGCTGAATCTGGATGGGATCGCATCCATGGCGATGAAAACTCAACTCGATTTGCTGGCCCAGTCCGTCAATGCCTGGGGTTTTTCTTTCACCCAGTTCCTGGACATCTTTCGTGGGCTGTCCCAAGCGGTACGAAATATTGTGAATGACCATTTTAATTCAGTTCATCAACAAACCCTCAAACGGGTTCTGGAGCAACTCCCTGCGGGAGCCGTGCTCCCCAAATATCGACTTCAAAACGGCGGCAACGTCAATCGGGCGCAGCTGACCCACAGGGCGACCGAGGTCTTCTTGCGTGAGGTAATTTCAGCCTCATTAGGACTTCAGCAACTCGATTTGTTTCTGACCCGTATCTTGAATACCCTTTTTCAACAGGCCGATAAGCTCGGACGGGAGCGCTTGAGGGTGCTCCTCAACTATGATCCGCAACGGGCCGTTACACCCATTGCCGCCGGAGGAAAAAACTCACTTGACATCATCTCTCTTGGTAACAAAGGACTCAATCTCGTCAAATTGATGCAGTTTGGTTTTCCCGTGCCTCCGGGGTTCATTATTAGTACGGAGATCTTCAAGATAAGATCGATTGTGGACGACTATCCACCAGCCGAAAAGAACCTCAAGGAGCAGCTCGCCCGAGAACTCAGCGCCCTTGAGGCGAGAAGCGGGATGGCCTTTGGGAGCCCTGAAAACCCTTTGCTCCTGTCGGTAAGGAGCGGCGCCACGATTTCGCAGCCCGGGATGATGGATAGCTTTCTCAACGTCGGCATAAACGAAGAGATCGTCCGGGGCATTATTGGACGGGTAAAACATGAGTGGTTCGCGTGGGATTGTTACCGACGATTTCTTCAGTCTTACGGCATGGTGTTCGGTCTGCCGAGGGACCTGTTCGATGAGGTCATTGCGCAGTACAAAGCAGGTTTGGGCGTCTTCTACAAACGCGACTTTACTGGTGCTCAGATGAAGAAGGTCGCGTTGACGTATAAGGAGCTGATACGCGATCACGGGATCGACTTGATGGAATCGCCCTTTGAGCAACTGTACGTGGCGATCAGTCGGGTATTCGATTCATGGAACTCCGCGAAGGCCAAGACGTTTCGTAAGATCATGGGCATTTCCGATGATTGGGGAACCGCCGTCACCGTTCAGCAGATGGTCTTCGGGAACCTGTCGCAAGAATCCGGTTCCGGTGTCGTTTTTACTCACCGACCCACGTGGTCGGACGACACACTCAGCCTCTGGGGTGATTTCACGATCGGAAATCAGGGAGAAGATGTTGTTTCCGGGTTGGTCAAAACGCTTCCCCTTTCACAGAGACAGGCGGAAGAGGAAAAGCGCAGCGGCGAATTCACCCTCGAAAACCACTTCCCTGAGATCTACCGTACCATCCGGGAGCTTGCCGAACGTCTTATCTTTGCAGAAGGCTGGGGGCCCCAGGAAATCGAATTCACCTTTGAGTCGCCTTTGAAAAAGGACCTCTATTTTCTTCAAACAAGAGACATGAGCATCAGAGAGCCAAAACAAGGACTTTCGTTTCTTGCTACCGGTGAAGGTGGCGCCCAATTGGTCGGACATGCCATCGGAGTCAGTGGCGGTGCTTTGACGGGTCGGGTCGTCTACAACTTGGAGGAGATCCTTTATTGGCGCGAAAAAGAGCCAGAGACATCGTTGATCCTCCTGCGAAGTGACACCGTTCCCGATGATATTAAAGAGATCTATGAAACAGACGGATTGCTCACGGCACGGGGCGGGTCCACGTCGCATGCGGCGATTATCGCCTCCCGTTTGGGAAAGACGTGTTTGGTGGGTTGCGCGGAACTGGTCTGCATGGAAAAGGAGAGCATCGGCACCCTGAATAACATTCAATTGAAGGCCGGAGATTGGCTCAGCATCGATGGTCGGGACGGATCTATCTATTCAGGAATCATGAAAGTGAAAGGGGTAGGGTGAATGGATAGCGACCGAAGACTGGGTATCAATGGCCTCGGCAGAATAGGCAAGCTGACCTTATGGCATCACGTAGCCCGGAAGTACTTCGGCGAGATCGTCGTGAACACGGGCAGGCAGGTGGGGAGATCCTTGGAAGATGTCGCCCACTATGTGGAAAGGGATTCGACTTACGGCTCGCTCCATTCATATCTTTATGGTCACAGCGCGCCACGCGTGGTCAAGGACATCGATGATAAGACCGGGACAATGGAGCTCGACGGTGTTAAGGTCAGGGTATTAAGAGAATCACGGAACCCCAAAGATATACGTTGGGAGGAGCACGGTATCGCGGTCGTGGTGGATACGACCGGTCAGTTCCGCGACCCCACCCTGCCGCCCGATAGTGAAAAGGGATCCTTGAGAGGGCATTTTGAGGCGGGCGCTCACAGGGTCATCGTCTCGGCCCCGTTCAAGATCAAAGATAAGGGCTCCCCCATGCCCGAGGATGCGGTTACCACGGTCATGGGGGTCAACGAGAATGATTACGATCCCAGGCGCCACCGTATCATTTCCGGCGCATCCTGCACCACGACCTGTCTCGCGCATATGATGAAGCCCCTGATCGAGGCCTTTGGCGCCAAACGGATCCTGTCGGCCTCCATGTCGACGGTCCACGCCGTAACTGCCTCACAGGATGTCCTCGATCGACCGGCCAAGGCGGGGGCCGGCGATCTACGAAAAAACCGGAGCGTATTTAACAATATCATCTTGACAACAACGGGCGCTGCCAACACACTTGCACTCGTCATTCCTGAAATGAAACAGATCGGTTTTATCGCCGAATCCGTTCGAATCCCCAACACGACCGGCTCCTTGATCATTCTGGTTGTTAATCTTCAGGAACCGTTTTCGGGTGAACCGATCGGCAGGGACATGCTCAATTCTATTTACAAGGATGCCGCCCGGAATGATGTGCGCGGGTATCTCCATTTTACGGAAGAACAGAACGTTTCGAGTGATGTGATCGGCATCCCCAAAGCCGCGGCGATCATCGAAGGTCACGAAACCCACACTCGCACGGCAGAGGTCTCGCTTGATCTGGGAAAGATCTGCGGGATTCCCGATGACGTTGTTCGAAACGCAGAGCCGAGCATGGTCAGGATTGCAGTCACCCAGGCGGTCATCTATGGCTGGTATGACAACGAGTTGGGGAGTTACGTTAATATCCTCGGCGACCGAACCGTGTCGGTCGCGCAAAGTATATTGAGTTAGACAATTCCATCACGGATGCCGTGACGGGGTGGAGGCTTTTCGGTAATGAAGGTGTTCTTGAAACTCATTTCCATCTTGACCAGTTCCATTCTGCTGCCGTTACTCTTTAGCGAGCAGGCTTGGGCATGGGGACCGGCGATCCATGCCGCGATCTCCTGCACGGTCCTGGATAAGGTCGTTGCCGTCTTTCCTGCGGTTGCCAATGTGATCCACTCGTTTCCACTCGAATATATCTACGGGAGCCTGGCAGCCGATTTCATGGTCGGCAAAGGACAGAAACAAAAGCCGGGGCATCCTCATAATTGGGAGACGGGATTCCGGTTCTTAGGGGAGGCAACCGACGATCAGGAGGCTGCCTACGCTTACGGTTTTCTTTCCCATCTCGCAGCAGACGTGGTCGCCCACAACTATTTCGTTCCCGATCTGGTTCACCGGGCCTCTAGATTGAAACGGATGGGGCACATCTATTGGGAGGCGCGGGCGGACCATTTTGTGGGCCCAGGCTATATGCGCATAGCCAAAGACGTCTTGAGTATGGAAAAACTGGATTGCGATGACATGCTCAGACTGGCGGTCGGGAAGAAAAGACCCGGAATCAGAGCGCGTAGACAGCTCTTCACGCAATCCGTCAGGCTGACTGATTTCCTGTCCTGTTCTCAGTCCCTTTTCTTGGTGAATAGGACCTCCCGCTACCACATTTCACCGGACTACCTCGGTTTTATGCTCAATCTCTCCTATCGTCTGGTCAAGGACTTCTTGAAGCACCCGTATACCTCTCGATGCCTTGCTTATGATCCGATCGGCACCCGGAACCTCCGTTTGGCCCGCCGCAACAGGCTCATTTCGAAAGTCCTTCATCATCCTCGCCCGATGTTTCGCTTTGAAGTGGATCAAGAACTCCTTGAACTCTGACGATGAGCAATCTGATCAGGATACTCCCGGAGACAGTGGCGTCGCAAATCGCAGCCGGAGAGGTCGTCGAGAGGCCCGCATCCGTGGTCAAGGAGCTTATCGACAACGGCATCGATGCCGAGGCGGACCGGATTACGGTTCAGATCGAGGCGGGCGGTAAAAGGGTCATCAAGGTCACGGACAACGGATCCGGCATGAGCCGGGACGATCTGCTTCTCTGCGTCGAGAGACACGCCACAAGCAAGATCACGGCCCTCGCCGATCTTTCTTCAGTTACCAGCCTTGGCTTTCGTGGTGAGGCCTTGCCAAGCCTGGCCGCGGTCTCGCGGATGGAGATAACAACCCGCCCGGCTGATCAGTTGGTTGGGTATCGACTGAATATCGCCGGTGGAAAGCTCAAATCCATCGACGAGACCGGGGCACCCTCTGGAACCATGGTTGATGTCAGGGACCTTTTCTTTAACGTCCCGGCCCGACGCAAATTCCTGAGAACCATTCAAACGGAGACCGATCGGGTTGTAGATATCTTGGCCAGGGTCGCACTTCCCTTCGTGAGTATCCACTTCAAGGCGCATCAAGGCGGCAAGACCCTTCTGAACCTTCCCAACACGGAGAACCATCGTGACCGATTGGCCGTGCTCTTCGGTCGATCCGTTGCCTCCGCCATGCTGGAAACAGGAATGGAGTCGGAGGATCTTGCGGCCAGGGCGTATCTGGCACCGCCCGACCTGAGTCGGAGCAGGGGTGATCGCGTCTTTTGTTACGTCAACCGGAGGCCCATCCGGGATAAGCTCGTTTTTGGGGCCATCATGGAAGGATACGGCCAAAGGCTTATGCGGGGGAGCTATCCCCAAGTCGTTCTTTTGCTGGACATGAACCCCTCGTTGATGGACATCAATGTTCACCCCACCAAACAGGAGGTCCGTTTTCATCAGGGCCGGTCGCTGTATCAAGGCATCAGCGCGATGATAAGGAGGGCGTTTGGGGAAAGGCTCCCCAAAACACTCCCTGCCGCGCCCTATCCGTCAGGCAGCCTCGATGACATGGCGAATAAACCTCCGATGCTTGGTGAGCCGGCAAGGGGGCAGGGAGGTTGGTCCGACGCGGGAGAGGAGAGGTGGATTCCAAGCGCCGCGTCGGAAAAGCGCCTGTTTGAGGATCATCCGGAGGTCATCGGGCAACTCAAAAAGACTTACCTCCTGTGTCAGAACGCAGAGGGGCTCCTCATGATCGATCAGCACGCAGCCCATGAAAGGATCATTTTCGAAGGCTTGAGACAATCGTATAAGTCTCGTAAGATCGAACGCCAGGCCTTTTTGATACCTCCAAAATTGGAGCTTTCCGTGAAGGACGGCAGAACACTGGCGGCACAACTCGATCAACTGGCGGAACTGGGTTTGGAGATTGAGCCTTTTGGCGGTTCGACGTTCTTGATCAGATCTGCACCGTCTTGTCTATCACACGCTGAATGGGAACCGTTCCTTCACGAGCTTATTGACCTGTTCCAGGAGGAGGGCCGCCTCACCAGTGAAAAGGGCCTTGAAAAGGCCCTTACGGTCATGGCGTGTCACGGCTCGTTGCGCGCGGGTCAGGCGTTGTCGCCGGAAGAGATGAAGGCGCTCCTGCTGCAATTGGAGGAGATGGATCTGCCGACCCATTGCCCCCATGGAAGGCCGATCCTCCGGAAATTCAGTGATGATGAATTGGAGAGGATGTTCAAGCGGGCCCTCTAGACCCGGGAGTATCATGGTCGACTCGAAATCAAAGGTGATCGTTATCACGGGGCCCACTGCCTCGGGAAAGAGCACCCTCGCCGTTGATCTAGCCCGGTTGCTTGGGGGTGAAATCATCAACGCCGATTCCATGCAGGTTTATCGCGGCATGGATGTGGCTACCGCCAAGACGACGATCTCGGCGCGGCGCGGCGTCCCTCACCATTTGCTTGATGTCGTCGATCCGGACCAGGAATTCAATGCAGCGATATACCGGTCGATGGCCGCACCCTTGGTGGCGCGCATCGTCGCGAGGAGGAAAGTGTGTCTCGTCGTCGGCGGCACCGGGCTTTATATCAAGGCGCTGCTGGGTGGACTTTTCGAGTGCCCATCCGGCGATGAAACCCTCAGAAAAGGTCTTCGACAACAATGCGAACAATACGGTTCCGCCTCGCTTCATCAAGAACTGCGGGAGCTTGACCCCGTGTACGCGGGACAGGTGCACCCGAACGACCGGATCCGGATCTTGAGGGCACTTGAGGTCATCCATCAAACCAAAAAGCCTATGTCCCGGTTGATCCAGGAGCACCGCTTCCGAGACCGTCCTTTTCGTTCCTTGCTGATCGGTCTACAAAGGGATCGTGAGGAGCTCTACCGGAGGATCAATGAACGCTGTTTGGCAATGATTGCAGGCGGTCTCATGAGCGAGACGGAGGGTTTGCTCAGAAGAGGTTATGCGGCTGACCTGAAACCCATGCAGGCCATAGGCTACCGTCACATGGTGAGCGTGTTGGAGGGCGACCTGACTCTTGATGAGGCGACTCGCCGACTTCAGATCGAGACCCGCCATTATGCGAAGAGGCAGCTGACCTGGTTTCGCGCTGAGCGAGGGATGAACTGGTATAGACCCGAAGATCAAGATCAAATCACGCATAGGATAGAGGCATTCCTCTCATGAGTGCCTTTTGACCTCTTATCGAAAGGGGTTGTGCGGCAAAACCGGCCTTTGCGGGCCTTGGGAGGAAGGCAAGAACGGTTGTCTTGACCTGAATGCGGGCTGTTGATTACGGAAGGGATTTGAACCCTGAAAGAGAAGAGGGGAAAGGAAACAGGGGCATGAAGGAACATTCTTTGGAACGTGGACTCGGTGTAACAATCGGGTGTTTGGCCTTGATACTGTTGCTGGGTCTTCTCGGTCCGGCCGTTGCCCTTGAACGGCGATCGATGGGGAGCGATGTATTGGCCATTGGTAAGGGTCGCATCGTTGAGGGGAATTTGGCGCGGGCGAGGGAGAACGCCGTATCCGAAGCCCTTGAGAAGGGCGTCGAAAAGTACCTCATCAAGCGGCTGGGGAGTGAAAACACAATAAACAACTTTCCGCGACTCATACACGAGGTTGTGCCGTCCGCAAGGGAAGGCATTGAAAACTTCCATATCCTCGCTGAGGAGCAGATGGGGGAAGATTACAAGATCCTTGTACGCATGAAGATTAACGAAAAGGTGTTAGAGGAAAAACTGAAAGAGATGGGCCTGGTCCTCACGCAGGGGCCATCGGCCAGTGTCCTCTTTCTCGTGTCTCAGTTGGGGCCCGATCCGCAACAGGTCTCCTACTGGTGGAAAGATCCGGAGAGCGATGCACCTATGACGCCTACGGAGGTGGCCCTGCTGCGAGCCTTCCAAGAGCGCGGCTTTAACCCCATCAGACGCTTGTATAACGTCCCGGAGGGTGATTACGGGGCTGACATGAGGTCGCTCGATTTGCCTAACGAAGCTATCATTGAATGGGGCAGGCGTTTCAACGCGGACGTCGTCATTCACGGCCGATGTGAAATCGTGGATTCGGAAGAAATCTATTTGAATTTGGTCGCCTTCGATGCCAAAGCAGGCGTCGAATTGCGTCACGAGAGACAGCGAATCAAGCTTGACGCGGCAGCGACAGGCTCCGAGCAAATGCTGCAGCCCATCGTGAGTATCGTCAACAAAGCGGCTGCCGGGCTGATACCTGCTGTGCTGGGCGAATTCAAAGCGCCGGAAGTCCAACTCGCCAAGCTGCAGATTTCCCTCCAAGGGGTCAAGAATCTTCGACAATTCAATGAATTGATGAGCTTTCTCGAGCAGGATGTTACCGGGGTGGAATCCGTTCGACCGACAAAGGTCAAGGGGAACGTGATTGAGCTGAGCGTCATGTTCAAGGGAGATCCTGATGGACTCCTCAATCGTTTGGCGGAGCAAGACGTCCTCTCTTTTCAGATGAATCTCAGCCGACGCACCGACAGAGACATTGTCATCGAGGTAAGGTAGTTTTTTGTGACCGTCCCCAACCTCATTACGACCCTCAGGATCATCCTGGCGCCGATCTTCATCATCTACCTGATCAACGACCAATTCCTGTCCGCCCTGATCGTGTTTCTCCTCTGTGGGATCAGCGACGGCCTGGACGGTTTCGTGGCCCGGGTGTTCAATCAGAAAAGCACGATTGGGAGCTTTCTCGATCCACTGGCTGATAAGATCATTCTCGTAGCGGCCTTTATCGTCCTGGCTGTGAGAGGTTTTTTGCCCCCTTGGCTGGCCGTCATGGTCATCGCTCGGGATGTGCTTATCCTCTTAGGGGTCCTGATGCTCTATTTGATGGGGGCCAACTTCACTTTCAGGCCGTCGATCGTGAGTAAGATCACGACCTGTCTGCAGTTTGTGGTTCCGATCGCGGTCTTATCGCGGGATTATCTGTCGTTGCCCCCCGAATCCTATTTCTATCTTTACCTGCTTGCAGCGGGGTTTACGATCAGTTCGGGTTTGCACTACATGTATT
>CAZAGT010000064.1:15709-18220 GCA_964484515.1 uncultured Desulfobacteraceae bacterium
GGTTCAAAGTGATGGGTGACCGAGCAGGCGAAAATAGTGCGGGATAGAATCGTCCTGAATGCTAAGACCGCTTGACATTGTTCGCCCGGACTGCTACTAAACGGGATAAGACAATAGGCACGTAGCTCAGTGGGAGAGCACTACCCTGACACGGTAGGGGTCAAGGGTTCAACTCCCTTCGTGCCTACCAGAAATCTCAAGGGGTTGACGGTTTGCCGTCAACCCTTTTTTATGCTGTTTCTGAGAGCCACGCCTCAGGCACGGCGGTCAATCCTTGGCCAACGACGCGAACCTCTCTCCGTCCGTCTTTCTCCCATCCTCGTTCGACGCTTAGCGGTGCCCATCTACCAAACAAGGTAAGCGCTAGCGAAGTTTCCAGATCAGAAATGAGAAATTTTTCGCGAGGTCAAGGTCAATTCCGCAGGAAAGCGGAATTGGACCGCCTTCAGGCGGCCCGAATGGGCCGAGGGCCATGGACGGCCCGAGTCAAATCAAGGGATTGCGCGGAGGCGTACAGGAAGTACGCCGCACAAGGGATCCTGCTGATTGACGTTGAAATTGCGGAAAAGGGCCATTTCCGGATGGAAACCAGCTGGGTAATCTGTTGCCAACGTATGGCAATTCACTTCTCGAAAAGAAGGCAGACCTTCGCATGGGTCGTGAGGTCTCTTTTCATGTATCCAGTTAAGTTACTGAATTTTCAATTTAAAAAGAGCGCGCTCCGAGCTTTTCATACTGGCATGGAGGTTGCTCAAAGGGGAACTCTAATCAAACAACAATTGCATTTCACCATTCCGATCGATGAAAAAGGACCAAGATGCAACCTGCACCCACAGTATCACCCCGGCGCAACTCAAATAATGATGACAGACGATCCCTTTGCGTGAGGCTTTTCGCGTTCTTCCTTCTCTTGGTGTTGGTATTGGGTTTAGGCGTACTGACCGGAAGTGCGAAGGTCTATAAATATAAGGCGGAAAACGGCCAGTGGTGCTTCACCAATGACCCTTCGCGAGTCATGGTTATTGACCCGGTTGCCTATGAAGGGTTTTCCAACTATGCGGAAACTGAGGATCTGGGAGAGAGACTCGCGAGGGCCTTTCCACCGAACAACGAGATCGAGAAAGCTCGCAACGCCACGGTGGCGATAGAATCTCCCCTGGGTCATGGTTCGGGCTTTTTCGTGTCGGATAACGGCTACATTCTCACCAACAAACATGTCATCGAGCCCAGCGATGAACTCAAGGTCAGGATCAATCAGATCGAGAAGAAACTGAATGCGGAGAGAGAAGCGCTCGAGCAGAAACACCGAGAGCTTCTGAGAAAACGGGGAGCCGGCGATGGAACGCAATCCGCCTTGAAGGATATCGAGCGGAAAATGGAGCGCTTGGATCAAAGGCTGGAGGAATTCCAAAACCTGAGACGAAAGATCCTTTATCCGACCAATTTTAAGGTCTGTCTCGTCGATGGCACGGAGATTCCCGTATCGGTCGTGTGTACCGGTTTCCACCGTGACCTAGCGCTGTTACGGATCTACGGCTACAAGACGCCATTCATTGAGCCCTGCGACGATGTCCGACTTATTCACGGACAGACCCTGTACGCCATCGGGAGCCCTATTGATCTCAGCCTGAAAAACACGGTTACCTCCGGGATTTTTTCAGGTATCAGACATTTTGAGGGCCACCCCGCTCTCGATGATCACACCCCATACATCCAAACAAATGCGCAGATCAACCGTGGAAACAGCGGCGGTCCTCTCATCACAAGAGAGGGCAGGGTGGTGGGTATCGTTACCTGGATAATCAGAAAGGATATTGCAGACGGCCTGAACTTCGCGATCCCCATTCAGATCGCCATCAATGAGTTCAAGAACCATCTGGGCTCGCCTCGGCAATCCAGCCGTTGACGCTTCCAGAGGAAACATCAGACCCGCTAGATTGATTAGCAGCATCAGTGTGAAGCGAGAATTTCAATTCGAACCGACATCAAAAACAGGACAAGCGAGGTAGCAGCTAATGGAAGAGCAGGAATATAACCGCAAGTATATCAATCTGCGGGTGCTCAAGAGTATTCAGGAATACCTGAAGACCGACTGTGCTTCACCAAGCGTATATCCCATTACCGTTCCGGAGGATTTATTGATTCAAGCCTTGCGGTTGCAGGGCGCTGAGAATGCAGACAAACTGATTCATCATATATTCAAGCTGGGACTTGCGTTGTGGAGTGAGAAACTCTTCAAGGATGAATTCGGCTCACAGGAAAGCCTTGAGGATTTCATCGACATGGTCAAGAAGCGTAGTCAAGAAGAGAAGCCCGCCCTAAGGGAGCGGCAACCTGAGCATTGATGGAGGTCGCTCCGGATTCGGATTGATATCGAAGCTGTCGAAAAACCGACTTCTCTGAGGCTGATGGAAAATGTCCAGATGCAAGGCTTCCGAAACCGGGGACCCGCCCCAAAGGGGTGGGGACTGAGCCGGAGCGAAGCGCAGGTAAAGAAATCCCGAGGAATGA
>CAZAGT010000065.1:0-18211 GCA_964484515.1 uncultured Desulfobacteraceae bacterium
TGAAAATCAATAAGATAATATAAAATTTGCTGGCCTAATAGGATAACTCTATTAGTTTAAGCAACCCCAAGGAGTTACTGGAGGACGTGTCGAGGTTCGACCGTTTGCAAGATCTCCCTCGACCCCCCTTAGAAAAGGTGGATAGGAAGGCCTTCAAGAGGCGCCCGTTCATTTTGTAACCAGAAATAGAAAACATGACAGCAGTCCTGGAAAAGATGATTAACAGTCTGGAAAAGACCCGCTCAATTGCGGTTATTTGGTCTAAGAATCGACGATCGAGACAAGGGAGGGGTCCAAAAAGGTCAGGCTTCACAAAACGAAACGTTATTCTCCCGACTTCGCCGCCTTATGGCGATGCTCGTCACATTCAGGGAATTGAGTCAGGCGCCGGATGGTCGTGACGATGTGTTCTCCCGTCGCACCCGGCGTAAATACAGCGTCGAATCCCCCGTCTTGCATGCGTTTACCGTCTGCAGGCGGGAAAACTCCTCCCATGAGAAATACAACCCGATCCTTTATACCCTTCCTTTCCGCCTCGTCCAACAACGGCATACCAAGACTGAGGTGGGCCCCCCCGAGCGAGCTCACCCCCACCACGTCTGCGTCCTCTTGAAGCGCACTCTGCACGATCTCCCTAGGGGAGGCATTACCGATATAGACCACCTCCATCCCTTCATTTCTCAGTTGTTTGGCCACGGTAAGGACACCCCTGTTGTGCACGTCAAGACCGAGCTTAGCAAGGATAACCCTGATACGCCTTTTCATTCGATTCTTCCCTCCGCAATTTCGTTACGCTACCAGAGAGATGGCAGCTTCCACAGGCCAAAGGCCTCCTTGAACACCTTGAAGACTTCTCCTTCCGTGCACCGGACCCGTGCGCATTGGATCGCGGTTTGAAGGATGTTCTGCTTCCTGCAGCACGCCCCTTTAAGGGCGGTCAATGCCTTCTCCGCCTCGTTGTTGTCCCTGGTCAATCGGAGACTCTGAACCCTTTGCTTTTGTTTTTCCTCCACACCCTCGGGATAGCGAAAAACATTTATGGGCGGCGGCTCGACCTCCGATTGATAAACATTTTGCCCTACAATTTTCAGATCTCCGGATTCCATCATTCTCTGTTGTTCCGTAAAATAGGCGGTAATCCGCTTGTGGAGCTCTCCGCTCTCGATGGTTGCGACGTATCCACCGGCCCGCTCGATTTCATCCACTTCATCCAGGATTCGCTTCTCCATTTCATTGGTGAGCGCTTCGATGTAAAACGATCCTCCCAGAGGATCGACGACCTCGGTGACGCCTGTCTCGGTTTGGATAATCTGCTGGGTCCTGAGGGACAGAAGTGCAGCCTCCTCGGTGGGAACAGAATAGGCCTCGTCGTAGGAGTCCACATGAAGGGACTGGACGCCTCCCAATACCGCGGCGAGCGCCTGGTAGGCCGCACGAATCACGTTGTTGAGGGGCTCCTGCTGAACCAGGGTGACACCAGAAGTTTGGGCATGACAACGCATCCAGAGCGCCCTTGGATTGCTTGCCCCAAATCGAAGCTTCATGACCTTGTACCAGAGTCGCCTTACCGCCCGGAGGCGGGCAATCTCTTCGAAAAAGTCGCTGGAGGGCGACCAGAAGAACGCAAGGCGCTCGGCGATCTCATTTACATCGTGGCCCCTGGCGCGCAATTCTTCAAGAGTCTCTATGGCATTGGACATTGCCACCGCCATCTCTGTAATGGCGGAGGTCCCGAATTCCCGAAGATTGTATCCGTTCAGTGTGATGAAATTCCATTTTGGAACGCATTTTCTGATGAACTCGATGTTGTCGCACTGGATGCGGAAGCAGTCTTTCGGGGGGATGTACTCGGCTCCGCTTCGAATGAGCTCCTCCAGGGTGGTATCATTCTGGACGCTTCCCCGTAGTTGGTCCCACGGGATTCCGCGCTCCTCTGCCATCACCAGGAACATGGGGAAGAGGATCGCCGTGTTGGACGGATAATGGGTGACGATGGAGATGGTCACTTCCTCAAGAGGAATGTCCGCAAAGAGGAGCTTCATATCCTCGACGGAATCGATGCACACGCCCGACATGCCCACCTGGCCTTGCGCCATGGGGTCATCGGAATCGTACATCTGGATCGTCGGCAGATCAAAAAGGACATTGAGTCCCGTCGCCCCGTGATCCAGCATGAATTTCATGCGTCGGTTGGTGTCCTCGGGCGAGCCGAAGCCGGTCAACTGTCGCATGGTAAAGCCTTTTCCCCGATACATGTTCGGGTGGATGCCCCTGGTGTAGGGCGGCGCACCCGAGTCACCGAGATCCGCCTCATAGTCAAGGTCCTGGTTGGACAAAGGGGTATAGAGCATTTCCCGAGGGATGCCGGATCCCAGCACGGTCATTGGGACCTTCTCCCAGTTCTCCCGATCGGACGCCGTGACCACCGTGTTCATCCATTGGCCAAACCGTCGCTTTAAATCCTCTATGGCTGATGGATTATAGAGTGGCACACGCTTGGTACCCTCCATGTTGAAGCGGAGTATTTCTTTCGTGATCCTGTCATGTCTCATAGCCCGTTACTTCCTCCTTAAGACCGTCTCCCACCGCCGCGCATTTGAAGGACATCTTTTCTTCATCCTTCCAGGCCGCCCTTAGCCCTTTCCATCTTATCCCACGATGTCAATGCCTGTCTTTCAGGAATGACGGGGATGCCCGAGAGCGCGTCGGGGGACATGGCATCCCGTGTGACGATGACCTCCAGTACTGCTGGCGCCCGGTCGAATGCCCGATTCAAGGCATCGGGCAGCGCATCCACATGCTCCACCCGCTCCCCATGAAGCCCCAGGGCCTGTGCGAGCTTTGCATAGTCGCAGCCTTCCAGCTCAGTGCCCACAATGCGGCCCCTGTAAGAGATCTTCTGGTCGTTTCGCTCGATGTTCCAGGCGCGGTTGTTGGCAACCACAAAGACAACACGGGCCTTGTGACGCCTGCATGTGTCCAGTTCCATGGCATTGAAACCAAAGGACCCGTCCCCGGACAAGACCACGACGTGCCGTTCCGGAAAGGCCAGACCGGCGGCAATGCCGAAAGGCACCCCCACGCCCAGACACCCGAAGGGACCGCAATCCAGATAGGCCCCACCGGTAAGGGCAATCCGCGAAAAGGACAGGAAATCGCCCCCATCGGCAATGATGACGGCATCCTTGGTGAGCCGTTCCCGAACACATCCCAGGAGTCGGTAAGGGTGCATCGCCCCGTCCTCGCCCGCGCCGGCTTCTGCCAACTGTCGCAGCAAACCCCTGCGTCGATCCCTGTCCCTGGAGCGCATCTCCTGGACCCAGGCCGTGTCAACGGCAGGCCTCACTTCATGAGCGGCAGCCAGCATCGCATCCAGCGTGCGGGCGGGCGTCCCGAAGATCTCCACGTCGGCGCGTCGGGTCCCCCTGAGCTCGCTCGCAGAGGTCCCAACGCGCACGAATTGCGCGCTCGGGAAGACGGCCGTCGAGCCGTATCCCAGCTGGAAATCCAGGGATCGGCCCAAGGTGATGACCACATCCGCGTCCTTCATGGCTTGAGCCCGCATGGCCGGTACGAATGCAGGGTGATCTTCCGGGATGAGAAAGCGACTCTCACTGGTGTCGATGTAGAGGCAGTCAAGTGTTTCCAGGAATCTCAAAAGGGTGTCCCCGGACTCACGCGCGCCCCGTCCTGAGATCACGAGCAATCGGCGCGCTCCCCAGATCGCATCTACCCCAAGCCGGACCGACTCAGCCGAAGGGGGGACGGAGGTGTTTCCGCGCGCCGGGAAACGCGACTGGTCCACAAGGCCATCGTCAAGTCTCTCCCGCAGGAGGTCCGTCGGAAAATCGATAAAGGCCGGTCCGGCATCCCTCAGGTGCCCTTCGGCGCATGCCACCGCCTCGTCGAGCTCCCGCAACACTTGCTCCGCCCGCCAAACGGTTCGCGTATAGCGGGTGATGGGGCGGACGATATCCGTCTGAGGAATCGCCTGGAGCGCCCCCATGTTCTCCTGTGGGCGAGGGGGAACACCGGAGATGATGAGCACCGGGACTCGGGATACGGAGGCATTGGCAATGCCGGTCAGTGCGTTGGTCATCCCCGGTCCCGCCGTGACGAGCGCCACGCCCAGACGTCCTGTCAGGTCACTGTGCGCATGGGCCATATGGATCGCCGCCCGTTCGTCCCGGACATCGATGATCGGGATTCCCAGCCGATCGATCCAATCCCAAATAGGGAGAATATGACCTCCGCAAAGACTAAACACGCG
Source organism: uncultured Desulfobacteraceae bacterium (assembly GCA_964484515.1). Lineage (GTDB taxonomy): Bacteria > Desulfobacterota > DSM-4660 > Desulfatiglandales > HGW-15 > CAZAGT01. Next base: position 4,271 of record CAZAGT010000065.1, read on the forward strand.
GTCCACGCCGCGGGCCTTCAAAAATTGCGCAATAAGCTGGGCAACCTCTTTCATCTCTTTGGCCTCCAATGTGCCGATGGGGGGTTCTTTCCCTGCGCCTGCCTGACCTCTGAAGCGATCTCGGAAACCTTCACCTCGTCATTGTCTCCTGACGGCCTTCTCATAGAGACCCCGCTTGTCGATCACCCTCCTGGCCTTGAACTGTGTCCTTTCCAGACTGTCAGGCGCCATCATCTGCACGATGGTCCGGAGCCCCTTGGCCTTTAGCTCCGACTCAAGCCTGGACTTCAGCCGGTAGACCGTATCGGGATCCAGGCCCGGCTTGTATTCCGCCTGAACCAAGAGCTCATCCATGGCCCTTTCCCTCGTGATGATGATCCGATATTCGTCGGAAAATCCAGGGATGGATCGGATCACATCCTCAATGGCGCTCGGGTACACGTTCTCCCCCCGCACCACAAACATGTCGTCGGCCCGACCGTAAACGCCCTTCGGAAATCGAGGAAAGGTCATCCCGCAGGGGCACCGGTCATCAACCCACATGGATAGATCGCCCGCCCAGAACCGGATCATAGGTTGCGATGTCCGCTCCAGATGGGTATAGACGGTGACCCCTTCTTCACCGTAAGGAACCCTTTGCCTGCTCAGCGAATCCACCAACTCCGCATATACTACATCCTGATAGAGGTGCATGCCCTGACGGTGACCGCACTCACAATTCGACATCCAGGGCGTCATCTCAGCCGTTGAGCCGGAGTCAACGCAGACGCCTCCGAAGGTCTCCTCAATCCGCTTGCGGGTGGAGGGAATCCCAGCGCCCGGCTCTCCTGAAAAGAAGAGGATTCGAAAGGCGAAATCCTTTCGAGGATCCAATCCCCTGGCCCGAGCCCGTTCGGCGAGGTAAAGGCTGTAAGAAGGCGTACCGTAAAAGACCGTCGGTCTGACCTCCTTTATCCATTCGAGGGCCCGGTCGGTCTGCCCGGGGACTCCCGCACCAAAGGGAAAAACGGTGGCCCCGAGGCGTTCCGCCCCCAACAGGGCCCCCCAACTGCCCCAGTAGAGGCTGAAAAAAGAACCGATGAAGACCGTATCCTTCGGTCTGAGCCCAAAATTCCACATGAAGCGCCCATGAGCCTCGGCAATGCGCGCGATGTCTTCCCGCCCTACGGCAAAGGCCGTCGGTTTTCCGGTGGTGCCAGAGGTCCCATGGATTCTCCCTACCTCTTCCCTAGGCAAACAGAGATTGCTGCCAAATGGCGGGTGTTCTAACTGGTCCTGCCGGATTTCTTCTTTAGTGACAAAGGGAATCCGTTCGAAGTCCTCCAGCGATCGAATATCCTCCGGCCTCACGCCAACCTTGTCCCACTTTTTCCTGTAAAAGGACGATCTTTCATAAGCATACCTGAGCTGGGCCTGGAGCTTGGGAAGGATCACCCTCTGTTCCCTTTCCTCCGGATCCATGGTATCGAGCCTCTCGTCCCAATACGGCGAATCCGCGGTTGGTAGGTAGGACGGTTCATATTTCGGGGGCCATGTCTTCAGGACGGAATCTGCCATGACTGAACCTGCATGCATCTACGGTGATCAAGAAATACACCAAGCGTTGGACTATCGAGGTCCGTTTCAAAGAGTGCAAACCGCTCTTGGGACTTGGCAAAGATCAGCGTAGCGATTCTCCACCGTTTCGGGGTGCGAAACTTGAGACTCACATGGGCTTCAAACATTAGAAGCCTGTCTGGTCCAAGCCCTTCAGTCCGTACGCCTTGCGGGCCTCCTCGGGGGTGCCGATATCCAAGCTCAATTCTCTGGCGATACGCACCACCATTTCCACCTGATCAGCGCTGCACCTCGCCTTTCTTCCTTTGCCCGCATACAGAGAATCCTCGAGGCCCACTCTTGCATGACCTCCCATACACATCGCCATTGTGCATAACCGTATTTGATCCCGACCCGCAGCGGCCACGGACCACGTGAACTCCCCGAGTTGTCTAACAGCCGTGTTGTACAGAAAAACCACATTGTCCACGGTCGCCGGCATCCCGCCAAACAGTCCCAACACAAACTGCAGGTGAGGTGGTTTCTTCAATAGTCCCTCATTGATCAGCCAAGCCACATGGTTTATCATGCTCACGTCATAGATCTCGCATTCCGGCTTCACCTCATCGGCCAGGAAAGCCTCGGCGTAAATCTTGAGAGTCTTGAATGTGTTTTGGAAGACCCAGTCACCTGTCCAGTTGATGTAATTCTCCTCCCAGTCAAACTTGTATTCGCTCATCTTTTCGGTCATCTTGAAAATCCCGACGTGATAGGACCCCATGTTAAATGTCGCCATTTCCGGCTTCAGTTGAGGTACCATCGCAACCCTTTCCTCAATGGTCATACCCAAACCGCCGCCGGTGGTGGGAATGATCACGAGCGGGCATCTTTCTTTGATCTTACGGCAAATCTCTTTAAACAAACCGAGGTCGCTGACAGGTTGACCGGTTTGCGGATTCCGGGCATGGACGTGCACCAAGGCCGCCCCAGCATCGCAGGCTCTGGCAGCGTCCTGAGCGATCTCGTCAGGGGTTATGGGAAGGGATTCGCTCATACTTGGCGTGTGAATACTTCCCGTTAGTGCTGCGGTAATAAAAACCTTGCCCATGATCGCACTCCTTTCACCCTCTTCTCATTTCGAACCTCTCGGGCCTTCCCAAAAAAGTGAAGCACCCGCCCAGCCTCAATACATTATCGTTCCGCCGCACACGTTGATATCCTGACCGGTGATCATCGCCGCCTCTTGCGAACACAAAAACGCAACAACAGTGGCCACGTGTCTTGGGTCGACGAAGGTCTTCAGTGCCGATGCCTCTGCCCTTTCGGCAACGACCTGTTCCCGGCTTTTTCTGGTTGACTGCATGATCCCATCGACCACCTTTTCAAGCCGGGGGCCTATGACCGGACCCGGGCAAACGGAATTCACCCGAATTTTCCATGTACCGACTTCGGCCGCCAGCGTGCGCGTCAGGCCGATCACCCCCATTTTGCTGGTGGCATACGGTGTACGCTGAATCAGGGCCAGTTTACCCGTAATGGAGGAAATATTGACGATGCTGCCGCTGCCCTGTTTCTTCATAGGTGGTATCGTGTGCTTACAGCACAAAAACATCCCCCGAAGATTGACCGCCAAGGTGTCTTCCCACTCCTCAACGGTGATATCTTCGATCGGCTTGACCGGACCCATAATCCCCGAATTGTTGACCAGAATGTCGATCCTCCCGGCAATGGACAGGGCAGCCTGGATCAGTGCCGTCACCTGGTTTTCCTGACGAATGTCCGTGGGGATCACCTTGGCTGTCCCGTCCCCGTTTCGGCCAATCATTTCGGCGGTTTCCCGGGAACCCTCTTCATTGATGTCGGCAATAACAACCTGCGAACCCTCCTGTGCCAGGCGGAGGGCGATCTGGCGGCCCAATCCCTGGCCGCCGCCGGTGACAATCGCAATCTGATTGTGCAACCCCATTCGGCGAGCTCCTTTCTAGATACAGGCGGAAAGTCCTACCTGTCGAACCCGGAAATTCCCGATCCCGTTTAGTGCGCATGCGATAGAAGCGGGTAAACGTCCCTCTCTTTATCTTTGAAATCGAACCCATCCTCGCCGGCCACTTCGTGTTCATGACTTCTGTAAAAGCCATGGAATATCGGAGATCGACGTGTTCATCTTTGCAGAAGACGATGTATTTTATTGCCTCTCCCGTATTGACCGCCCGCTTCGCCCAAAGGATTCCTAGGACCTTGAGCAAGTTGGGGAAATGTGTTTCATCATACCACCGGTCCAGTGCAACTTCCATCTCCGGATCAACATCGACCCGCACAGGTAAAACGACTTCGTCTTGTGTGTCAAGCAAAGACTGACCGCATGTTGTTGTGGGTGCAACTGATGGGCCCTGAAGGTGAGGGGGTTTTCTCCCGTTCTCCGAAGGGGACAATCAAGAAACCCTGAATCTTTGTAGTAGGTGGCAAAAAGGGTCCCCGCCATAAACCCATTTAATTTCGATAAGGGGACCACCGCCAAGGTGCCCAGTTGTTATCTTGGTCCAAACTCACAAGACTCTCCATAATTGAACATCACGGATGCCGCATGTTGAGACAAATCGACAACTGCTGTGGTTCCTTTCACCTTCTTAACCTGCCATTCCTGCGCCGCAGATGGCGATAAAAAACAATTTGACAGACTGAATTGAATGGATGTTAAAGTCAGTAGGAAAGTGAATCGCATTGGGTGCATCTTTCTCACCTCACATGTGCGGTGGACCGATTCTGAAGGATACAGGGGATGAATTGTGCAGAGATGCTTAACTTTCCTTTGCTTTTCAATGTGTAAAGACAACAATACGGAACGGACAAAGATGTGACACCTAATCGTGAATTACTCAAGGAGCCCGGCACACTGGCGAGGACCGAATTCAAGGCCAGAAGGGTCATGGACAAGCGAAACCTCTAACCCTGATTGGCCAAGGCTCAAGGCTGGGACTATTAGTGGCCAGTTTGGAGTCCCGCCAGAGCCCTGAGTTCAGTTTTTCATATGGCCGTGTCTTTTTGCGTCTCGTCACTCGTCGCTTGTCACTCGTGACTTCTTTTATCTTGTTCATCCTGTCCAAATAAACCAGCAATCGAGGTGAATATGTTCAGAACAGAAATATGCGAGCTCTTGGGGATCAAATACCCTATCATACAGGGCGGAATGGTCTGGGTGAGTTACCACGCGCTTTGTGCGGCGGTTTCCGAGGCTGGCGGCCTAGGTATTCTGGCCGGCGGCGGTATGACGCCTGATGAGCTGCGAAAGGAGATCAGGCTTGTGAAGGAGAGAACTATCCAACCCTTCGGCGTCAACGTCCCGATTGTATTTCCTCACTCCGAGCAATTGGTCGACGTCGCCATGGAAGAAGGCGTCAGGGTCGTCGTGACATCGGCCGGCAATCCGAAGCGTTTTACGGCCAAGATCCATGACGCCGGGCTTAAGGTGATGCATGTTACACCCAGTGTCACCTTGGGGATGAAGGCCGCCAAGGCGGGCGTGGATGCTGTCGTCGCTGAAGGCATCGAAGCAGGCGGCCACAACGGATTTGAGGAGATCACCACGATGGCCCTGGTTCCCCAGATGGTTGATGCGATGGATATTCCGGTTGTTGCAGCGGGAGGAATAGCCGACAGCCGTGGCTTCTTTGCCGCTTTGGCCCTGGGTGCCAAGGGAGTCCAGATAGGGACACGTTTTGCCGCCACCTATGAGGCGCTGGGTCATCCAGATTACAAGGAGGCCATATTGCAGGCGGATGACGTCGGAACCGTTATTACGGGAAGGCTCATTGGCCCGGCCCGTTGCGTGAAGAACAGACTCGCGGAGGCAATCCTGGAAATGGAGAGAAAAGGTGCCGGCCGCGAAGAACTCCTTCAATTCATTGGAAAGGATAGATCCCGACGTGCAGTCGAGCGAGGTGATATAGAGGAGGGCACCATCTACTGCGGCCAGATTGCGGGGCTTATTGACGAATTGAAGAATGCGAAGGACGTCATCGATGAGATCATCGGTGGAGCAGATAAACAGCTGGAGAGATTAAGAGGCATTTCCCAGGGCTGATTGGATCTTATCCTTTTTATAGGAATGATCGGAACCCCGAATGGCAAATCTGCGAAACCGTATGGTTCGAGCTGCCAAGTTGGGTTCCAACCTCTACGAGGAAGTTGAAGCAGATAAGAGTGCAATGGGTCAAGCCTTGGCGGAGGCCGCCTGATGCCTCCACAAACCTCCCAGTTCAGAGCTTATTCCGCACTTCAGGTTGTCCAAACAATGGGGTCCACCTCCGTTTTCCTGGCGTCGGTGTTCTCTATCTTTGGAGGGTTCGAAAAGGCCGCTTGATGGATATCACGTTCTTGGCTGTGCTCGTTCCTGCCGGTTAGTGGATATTTGGGTAGTCAAAGCCCCCACTCTCTACCCTGGTAATTCATCCTTGCCTGGTATGACACTCTTCTCTACAATAATATCATCTCTGCTTAATCCAGATCTTCCATAAAATTCAAATCTTCAAGTAGCATCCACCCTAGTGGTGCTGCTCAAACACTATCCCCTCAGGAATGAGACACTTCGGAAGCTTCTTGGCAAAGCGGCTTGATTCACGTTTGGAGGATATGTATGAGATTACGAATAGGTTTCTTTTTAGTGCTTATGCTCTTATTGGCATTCACAACCACATCTTATGCCTACAAGATGAATCCAAATAAATGGGGCAATTCTTGGAAGAATGCGTACTTTGAAAATGATCATCTCCAGTCACTTCTCGATGACTGTGACCTTTCCAAGGCAGGGAAAGATTGGAAATCATGGAAAGATAAGGATATCGACCTGAAGTGCCTGCCAGACGACTGGTTTGATGACCTCAAAACCCTTAAGGGAATGAAGGATTCTAAGTACAAAGACGGAAACTGGCAGGGCGGAAACAGCGCCGCCCCCATACCCACGACATTTTGGTTGTTCGGCTCCGGGCTGGCTGGACTCGTAGGACTCAGAAGGAATTTCAGGAAGTAATCTTCCTTTCATCCCCCCGCGGCATGAGCGGGGCACCGGCCCCGCTCATTCAGCTCTCCATTCGAGAAGCGGTCTATTTGAAAGGTCATCGCTTCCATACGGTCATTCTTCCGTGTGGAAACAGGCCCTCCTGAGTCTTACTTCGCCCTCCAATGACAACGGTTCCCACCCATCTTCATTTCTTCCGCCCCGTGTTTGATCGTGACATGTAAATAATCACTCTTCAACTGTCACTCTTTGCTTATCCCCCATTTCTCCTTGTTGATTTCAGCAGCCCTTTCTGAGGCGCCTTCTCCTTTTCACTTGTCACGCGTCACCGTTCGGCCCTGAGACGTGCCGGCGAGTTCCGGTCGAGTCGCTCACGGCCGAAGGGCTTGTCACTCTCTTTCACGACATACTCACGGGGTAATTGCCGTGACTCCCGACCATCTCGGTGATCCGCTCTATTCGTGACAGCATACTGTTGGTCATGACGTTGTCGGAGACACCGAGGATAAAGGCGTCCCCGGGGGTAATCGCGCGGAAAAGATTGACCATATACGCCTCGAATTTCTCCTCCGGATAGGTCTCCTCGAGGATTGAGGCGGGGACCCCTCCCCAGATGATCATCGAATTGCCCCAAGCCGCGCGGGCATCCTCGACGGTTACTTTGGCCATTGGAGCACAGACAAAACACTCAACCATGTCAAAGCCTGCCTCCTTGATGTTATTGAGAATAGCACTCGTGTCGTTGTCGGCGTGCATGGTCAGGGATTTTCCATGATCGTGCAGAAGACGAGAGAATTTCTGGTAATAAGGGGTGATGTACTTGTCGAAGTAGGCTGGTGGTGTAAACTGGCTGCTCAGGTGCAAGCCATGCAATATGAGCCGGGCCGGGGAGCTCGCCACCACGTCCCAGAGCTCTCGGTCCTTCTCAGCGAGCAGATCCAGAAGCCTTTCGACGCGATCCGGGAAGTCCGCCAGATGCAAGAACCCCTGCTGGTAGCCGGCCAAGTCCTTGAGCCAGTAATGGAACGGACAATCCCCGGCAGCCACCATAGGAAGTCCATCCTCCCCTATTTCCCGATCATAAGCTTCATACTCCTCATATGTTGGGACAAAGGTAGTGTTTTCAGCCACGTGCATCCAAAGATCGTAGTCTTCCGCCTTCTTGAGAGGAAATTCTACGGGCAGTTTCTCAACGATCCCCGAGTCCACCTCGTACTGGCTTTGACTCCTCTTGGCCCGCAGCGTGCCCTTGGGGGTGATATACTCTGTAATGGTGTTTAATCCGTCCTCACGGACGACGACCTCTATATTCTTGTACTCAACCTGGTGGACGTGTCCCTGCCTGGCGGGTGTTCCCAGGTTCAGGGCCCGCTCCATCTCCCGGAGGCTCATCCCATTGAACCGTGCGGGCAAGGTGCCGCGAATCTTCTGGGCCCGATACCATATATCCATGCGTGGAATCCATGGAATCCGGTCAGGATGTTCGCCGTCCAAAATAGCCAGAAGCCGCTCTCTGTTGTTCATCATGGCTCACCCCCGAAATCCTTGATCGATGACTCATCACGACTCAAATAGTGCGATAACACAATTCGGCGCTCTCAGCAATCCGCTTTAAGCCCCGTGCTCTCGCCTCCCCCGCCAAAATCAACCCAACCCCGGCATTTCAAAGTCCCTCGTCACTCCTCCCTGATCCCTAATCCCCGTCTTTCCGCCCCAGCCGTAATCCTCGGTTGACCAATGGGATCGGTTTTATTATGATTTGGAATACCTCATTTGGGGTCCCTTCATGGAGACGAACCTCAAATACGTCCTATCTTGCCCCTGATGGAACTTGATGTTCCCTCGGGGGCCCACGCTTAATCCGCTTTCCCAGATTTGACACTCCCTATTCTTCAAAGCCGTCTAACGGACAACAGATGAAATGCCCAAAGTGCGAAGCTGAGAACCCCGAAAAAGCCAAATTTTGTATAAGCTGCGGCAAGCCGATGGAACTTCGTTGTCCCGAGTGCGGGCAACCAACGCCGGCCAAAGGGAAGTTCTGTATGGAGTGCGGCCACAAGCTGAGTCTTCCTGCCGGACCGGAACCCAAATCCATCTCGTTTAACGAGAAACTGGAAAACCTGCAACGATATCTGCCAAGGGGCGTGACGGAGAAGATCCTCGCCCAAAGGCATCGAATAGAGGGGGAGCGCAAGCAGGTCACAGTGATGTTCTGTGATTTGGTGGGATTTACCCCCATGGTTGAGAAACTCGGCCCTGAGGAAGCCTACGCCGTCATCGACCAACTTTATGAGATCCTGATTCACAAGGTCCACGACTACGAAGGGACGGTCAACGATATGACCGGTGATGGGATCATGGCCTTGTTCGGGGCTCCGATTGCGCTGGAAGATGCCCCCCAACGGGCCATCCGCTCGGCCATGGCAATCCACCGAGAGGTGGCCAAGTTCAGCGACCGAGTAAGACAGATAAGCAAAGGCTTATCCCCTCTCAGAATGCGAATAGGCATCAATACCGGGCCTGTCGTGGTCGGCACTCTGGGAAATGATCTCCGGGTTGAGTTCAAGCCCGTAGGAGATACGGTAAATGTGGCCTCGCGGCTGGAGGGGCTGGCCGAGCCTGGGACGACATGCGTGACCGACGAGACGTTCAATCTCACTGAAGGGCTTTTCCGCTTTGAGGCCCTCGGTGAAAGGGAGGTCAAGGGTAGAGCAACGCCGCTCAGGATCTTCCGTGTGATCGCTCCGAGTACCAGAAAGACACGGTTCGATGTCAGCGCCGAGCGCGGTCTCACGCCTCTAGTAGGCAGGGAACGGGAGTTAGAGATCCTGTTGGATGGTCTTGAGCGCTGTAAGGCAGCTCGAGGTCAGGCCATCTCTATTGTGTCGGAAGCCGGGGTCGGCAAATCGAGACTCTTGTACGAGTTCCGGAAGGCTGTGGCCAACGAAGACCTCACCCATTTGGAGGGGAAGTGCCTATCCTACAGTCGAAGCGTAGCCTATCATCCGCACATAGATATCTTGAAATCGAACTTTGATATTCAAGAGGGTGATGAGGATTTGAAGATCAGAGAAAAGGTCAAAACAGGCCTGCAGTTATTGGGCGCCAGTGAGGCTTCCACCTTGCCCTATATTCTGGAGCTTTTGTCGGTTAAAGACAGCGGCATTGAGAAAATCCCTATGAGCCCTGAGGCGAGAAGACAGCGCATCATCGATGCCATGAGGAGGACCGTCATGTTGGGCTCGGAGATCCGCCCTCTGATCCTAGCCATCGAGGACCTTCACTGGATTGATAAAAGCTCAGAGGAAGTCGTGAAGGAGGTCTTGGACAGTGTCTCAGGAGCTAGCGTGTTGTTGATATTCACCTACCGGCCCGATTTTGTGCCTACCTGGGGCGGCAGATCCTATCACAGTCAAGTGAACCTGAACCGACTTTCCAACCGCGAGAGCCTGGCCATGGTGGCCCACCTTTTGGAGACGGAGGAAGTCGATGAAGAGCTCGAAAATCTGATTCTAGAAAAGACGGAGGGGGTACCCTTTTTTATTGAGGAGTTTGTCAGATCCCTGCGAGACCTGAAAATTATTGAAAAGAAAAACAATACATTTCATTTGGCCAGAAATGCCCAGAACATGAGTATTCCTTCCACGATCCACGACGTTATCATGGCCAAAGTCGACTTGCTGCCTGAGGATGCACGGGAGCTTGCTCAGACCGCCTCTGCCATCGAGAGAGAATTTAGTTTCGAGCTGCTAAAAGAGGTCACAAGCCTCCCGGACCAACAATTACTCTCTCTTCTGTCCGTTTTGAAAGACTCGGAGCTGCTCTATGAACGGGGCATATATCCTCGATCAGATTATGTCTTCAAACACGCCTTGACCCAAGCGGTCGTCTATGACTCGATATTGACCAAGAGGAAGAAGAGGCTTCATGAGAAGATCGGCAAGTCGATTGAAACTCTATACAAGGAAAACATCGATCAGCACTATGGCGTCTTGACCCAACATTACGTCACATGCGAAGACCATGAAAAAGCGGCTGAGTATTACGGGTTGGCAGGCAAGAAGGCTGTGAAGATGGCTTTACTCGATGTTGCGATTGCCAATGCCAATAAAAGGGTGGAGTCCCTTGAAAAGCTCGATAAAACGGATGATGTAGTTAAGAACATCATCGACGCCCGGAGCGTCCTAGGACTATACAATACGCAAATAGGCTATATTCAGGAAGCAAAAGAAGCAATCGCCCCTATTATGGATGTAACCCTCGAACATGGTGACAAGAGAAGACTCTCCCAAATATACACGATCTTAGGACAGTATAGTTATATGATTGAAGAGGATTTCCCAAAAGCCTATAGATTCTTAGGTGAAGGATTACAGCTGTCGGAGGAAATAGGCGATGTTATTTCTGAGGTATTAGCGAACTACAACTTAGGACTTGCCTTTAGCTTTGATTGCGAATTTGAAAAAGCAACCTACCATATCGAAAGAGCACTTCGCATCAATGAGGCCGTTAATAACCTTTGGGGAATCGCGGTCATAAAGAGCTTTCTGAGTCTTCGATATAATTGGGGGGGGCAAATCGATCTCGGCTATCAACATAGCAGAGATGCCCTCCAACTGGCAGAGGAGAGCGGCGATATTTTTTCGAAGATCACCGCTCACAGCCTACATGGATTCTCGAACTATTATAAGGGTTTTCTTGCGGACGCAATTGAACAGCTAAAAATAGCAACAGATTTAGGAAAGAGAATTGATTATATACTCACCAATGCCGTGTCAGGGTTTTATTTAGGTGAGGCTCTTTGTGAAATTGGAGAGTATCAAGAAGCAGATCCCTATTACGAGGGGGCAATCTGTTTTTTGGAGAACAATATTTGGTTCCCGTCTTTGTTGAATTTCGAGAAGATCGCTTTTTCACGCGCCAAGACAAAAATCGATGAAATGGATGTGAACATAGAATATTTGCGGGAGATGGCGGCAAGAAATAGACTGAAGCGTTTTGAAGGAAGGATGCAGAGATATATTGGGGAGATCTTACTTGATATTGATGAAAGGCAGATCTCTGAATCTGAACATTACGTTAAGAAAGCCATCGCTGCAGATGAGCGCAATGGTGTCAGGTTTGAGTTAGCTAGGGATCATGCTTTTTACGCGCACTTGCTGAATCGCAAAGGCGATCCATCGAGAGCCAAAGATAACCTCTACAAGGCCATTGACATCTTCAAGAAATGCGGTGCGGATGGGTGGGTGACGCGGACCGAAAGTGAATTCGCGGTATTTTCGTGACCATGCCCTCTTTCTAACAACATACCACTGGCAACAGACAACGCACATTTGCGCGTTTTTGCTCATTTAAGATTCGAGCCTAAAGGCCTTACCGAGGCTGAGAACTATCTTCAGGTTTCTTTGCCGCTGTACGTCAGGTGCTACTCCAAGCCTCAATCAGAAGAAGACAAACAAGACCGCCTAAGCAGGGAATTAGGACTATACCATCCATAGAGAACCGCTCATGTTGCGGTCGGAGGAAAGCCGACGTGGTCCCCAAGGTCCAGAAAGGAATGCCCATGAAAACAAAAACCATCACGATCGACCGAGAGAAGTGCAATAAAGACGGACTTTGCTCTAGGGTTTGCGGGGTACGCATGTTTTCACATAAGCGGAAAGAATATCCTGAGGTGCGTAATCAGGAGGAGTGCGTGCTCTGCGGAGAATGCATTGCCGTCTGCCCGACTGGAGCCATCGCTCATAGCGCGTTGGATAGCAAGCGTTTCAAGAAAGCCGAGCAGCTTGCTGCGATCGATGCTGAGGTGGTCGCTTCGATACTGCAGCAAAGGCGCTCCATTCGAGTATATAAGAAAGGACAAATTCCGCGCGATCTTCTCGAGGAGATCGCCAGTGTTGCCGCGTACGCTCCAACAAGCGCTCACGGCGGAGAGGGATGGACACGCAGTTGCATCATTGTGTCCGGCAAGGAAAAGATGCGCGAAGTCCGGGATTTGACGGCCGAGTACCTGCGACAGCTGGCGAAGCTCTTGGAAAGCTTCATGGTGCGGCTTGTTTCGCACTGGAATCCCGGGCCTCGTGTTGGGCGCTCAATGTTGCCCGATATCTACATGAGGCTTCAGGAACTGGAACAGGGCCGTGATGCCATAACCTACGATGCCCCCCATGCCCTGTTCTTTCATTCTCCCGCCCTTTCACCCTATCCCCAAGTTGACTGCGACGTGGCTATGTATTCCGTTATGCTTTTGGCCCACGCAAAGGGTATCGGCACCTGCTGGAACGGTTGGCTCACGAAAGCGGCAAACGGGTTCAGAGTTAAGTCGTTCACCGCCCTTAAGGAGTTGCTTGGCTTCCCGGGCCACCACGAAGTCTTCTCTGCTGCGACCCTCGGCTATCGTGCCCTGGACCTTCATAGCATTCCTCACAGGGAGACGAAGATTGGCTGGGTAGGTGATACTCAATAGAAAGGCTGCCGGAGAGTGGAGAGTGGGTTTAGGGTTTGGGGCTTCGCCCCCACAAACAGAGTTCAAAGGTTCAGGGCTCGTCCGCCTTTGGCGGTTTCGGGGCTTCGCCCTTCGGGTTTCGAGCCCACAAGCACGGATCAGTTATAGGCAGAGCTTATTGGATAGATCTGCCTCGTCCTTTCTGTTTACTGAAGAGGCTGTCGGAAAACGCCCATCTGCCATTCAATACGCTCACGGTCCTGAGTAGAGTCGAAGGACTCACGGCCCTGAGTAAAACCAAAGGGCTCTGTTACCCTGATCCCTCTTCGTTGCGGCGTACCTCTATGTACGCCGCAGTGACGAGGGATGAGGGTAACGCAGCAGATGCGCGTTTTCCGACAGCCTCGCCATCAATACCGACCTATGGACCCACAAATTCTTGTGAGGAGCCCCAAAAGAGATAGGCGGAACTCAGCCGAAGCTACCCGGATTAGGGGCTTTGTTGCTTGCTCCCGGCATAGAATCCCGACATTATCTGCAAGGATTCAAGCACTTCGCGAAGCTGAGAAAAAGTCATGAATCCCTCCTCATGCAATATCGATCCTATTAGCCTGTGCCGTCCTTGCTCGAGTTCCTCCATCGCCTGGGTCTTCAAGCCATCCGCCAGCTGGTCTTTCGTGACGAATCCCTTCTCAACCGCGATCGTGCCAAAGCGTTTTTTGAAACCTTCTGTTTCCATCTCACCTACCGCCCTCCAAAGTGTCCGCTAGGACTTCATTTTTTTGAGATCCCGTCATGTGTCCCATGCCAGCCCGGATCTCCCGAATAGATCGGGGCTATCCATGCCTTATCTGTGTAAACCCTACTGTTGCATAAACAACACGTCGAAAAGTGTGGAAAGACAAGAATAACAACGCTCTCCGCCATTTTTGACGTTCACTCTGGA
>CAZAGT010000066.1:0-18191 GCA_964484515.1 uncultured Desulfobacteraceae bacterium
TCAATTCCTCGTTTTTGAAAAGAGACCCCCATGACCGGGCAACTCACCTTGAAAGTCCTGAAGATGTCAAATTCAAGTACCGCGATCATGAAGTTTGCCGATCGATCAACCTGGCCGCCCTGTGGCAAGAGGCGGCGCTGACTACTGGATACGGGATGTCGCAGATAAACGTCGGAATCATTGGCTTTGGCACGGTGGGCGCCGGCACGGTGGAGGTCTTGCTGCAGAACCGGGAAGTTATCAAGAATCGGGTCGGCGCCGAGATCGCGGTCAAGCGGATCGCCGACCTCGATGTCAAGACCGATCGGAATGTATCCGTAGCACAGGATCTCCTCACCACCGAAGCCATGGACGTCATCAATGATCCTGACATCCACATCGTTGTCGAGTTGATCGGAGGTATCGACAGGGCCAAAGAGTATATGCTTAAGGCCATGGCCGCGGGCAAGCACGTCGTTACCGCCAACAAGGCCCTCTTGGCCGAACACGGTGCCGAAATCTATAGCGCCGCTGAAAAGCACCGAGTGAGTCTGGCCTTTGAGGGCAGCGTCGGCGGTGGTATCCCAATTCTCCGTTCCCTGAGAGAAGGGCTTTGCGCCAACCACATCAACACCCTGATGGGGATACTGAACGGCACCTCCAATTACATTCTTACCGAAATGACTCAGAAGGGCTACCCCTACAGTCAGGTGGTCCAGGAGGCCATCGATCTCGGCTACGCCGAAGACCCTCCAACCCTTGACGTGGACGGGACTGACGCAGCCCACAAGTTAGCTATTCTGGTATCGATCGCGTTTGGCAGCCCTGTGACTTTTGACCACATTTACCGGGAGGGTATCGATCGGCTGACTCCCGATGATATCCGCTTCGCCCATGAGTTCGGGTACTGCATCAAGCTGCTGGCGATCGCCCGACATTCGGAAGACCAAATCGAGGCCAGGGTCCACCCAGCCATGATACCGCTGGATCACATCATGGCCAACGTGAACGGGGCTTACAATGCCATTTACGTGGAGGGCGATTTTGTGGGACCGAATCTCTTCTACGGTCTTGGCGCCGGACGAAGACCGACCGGCAGTGCTGTCGTTTCAGACATTATCGATCTCGCCAGACGGATCAGGGACCAATCAGACAGCCGAATGCCGCCTCTTGGACACGCCCTGCTGCTCAAGCAGATCCCGACCATCACATCTATCGAAACATTGCGGAGCGCTTACTACTTCAGGTTCACCGCCGTCGATCGGCCCGGAGTCCTCTCCAAGATCGCAGGCATCCTGGGTAAACATCACATCAGCATCTACTCCGTGATTCAGAAGGGACGAAAGGTCAACGGGACGGTGCCGATCGTCATGTTGACGCACGAGGCCCAGGAGAGCAGTGTCCTGAAGGCCCTATCCAAAATGGACGCCCTGGATGTGCTTACGGATAAGACCTTGATGATCCGGGTCGAAGGGGCATAAAGCTCGAAGCTTCAGCATGAGAATCCCAGTGTGAAACGCATGAGCCGCGAGAGAAAATATGTCCTCCTGGTCGGTGACGGCATGCCCGATTACCCCCTGGAGGAACTGGACGGCCGGACACCGCTTGAGGTGGCCGCGACCCCGAATATGGATCGGGTCGCTGCTTGCCGTATCGGTCTCGCCCAAACCATCCCGTCCGGCATGGAGGCGGGGAGCGATGTCGCCAACCTCTCCCTATTGGGGTATGACCCACGACGTTTTCACACGGGCCGTTCGCCGCTTGAGGCCGCCAGCATGGGTGTTCACCTAGCCCCATCAGAAGTGGCCTTTCGCATGAATCTTGTCACCCTGGATTTCAGGTCCGATGACGAGATCATCATGATCAGTCACAGTTCAGGGGACATCCCCCAGGCCGAGGCGGCCGAGATCGTGGCCAGCCTCAAACAGGAGATCAAGATCCCGGATGTCACGATCTATCCCGGGGTGGCTTATCGTAACCCCTGGTTTGGAACGAAGGTCCGGAAGACGTGCTCACGATCCCGCCCCACGACGTCCTGGATCAAGACATGGCTGGCTACCTCAACAGCAACGCAGGCAACCCGGTCATTGACCTCATGCGCCACTCTTGGGAGCTTCTCGGGAGCCACCCCGTGAATCGCGCACGGAGAGGGGCGAAATTGAAGGAGGCCAACTCGATTTGGCTCTGGGGGCAAGGGAGGGCGCCGAGCCTCCCCCCTTTTGAGGAAAGACACGGCCTCAAAGGAGGCGTCATCGCCGCGGTCGATTTGATCAAGGGAATCGGTTTGTACGCCGGCTTTGAACCCATCCACGTCGAGGGCGCGACCGGGTATCTGGATACCAACTATCTCGGCAAGGGTGAAAATGCCGTTAAGGGCCTTGAAACCCTGGATTTCATGTATGTTCACGTCGAGGCCCCGGATGAAGCCGGCCACAGCGGCAGCTCTGAAGAGAAGATCCAGGCCATCGAAGATTTTGACGAAAAAGTGGTTGGGACCGTCTTGGACGGATTGAAACACTACGATGATTACCGGGTTATGGTGGTTAGCGACCACTTCACGCCGATATCAAAACGGACGCATACCGGTGAACCGGCACCCTTTGCCTGGGGCATCAAAAAAGAGATCGAGTCCAACCCCAAAGGGCCTTCGTTCAACGAGCAGGCTGCCAAGGGGAGCGGTCTCGTCTTTGACGTCGGCCACGAGCTCATGAATGCCTTCCTGTATACGGCTTGAGTCCTCTCGCCCCCTTATTGACACCCACTCCCTTTTGAAATAGGCTGCCGACGTTCTTTCAATCAGATAGGCCGCTGAAAAGTTCTTAGCCACGGAGGCCAGTGGGAGGCCTGGTGGCTGGAAACTTCTTTTCTCACCCACAAATTCTTGTGAGGAGCCAAGACACGCGAAGGAGACAAAGAGATGAACATTCTTTTTTTTGGGCCGAACGGAAGCGGTAAGGGAACCCAAGGTGCTATCGTCAAGGATAAACTCCATATTCCCCATATCGAGACGGGCGTCATTTTCAGGGACAACATCTCCCGCGGCACGGATCTGGGTAAGGAGGCCAAGGGATATATTGACAGGGGCGAATTGGTGCCTGACACGATTACCATTCCCATGATCCTTGACCGGCTCAAGGGGGAGGATTGCAGAGAGGGTTGGCTCCTAGACGGTTTTCCGCGGAATTTGAATCAGGCCCAGGCCCTTGACGACGGCCTCAAAAAAGAAGGCTTGGACCTTGACCTGGTCATCGAGATCGTACTTGATAGGGAGATCGCCAAGAATCGCATCATGGGTCGCCGCCTTTGCGTGAATGACAACAATCATCCAAACAACATCTTCATCGACGCCATCAAGCCGGACGGGGACAAATGCAGGGTCTGCGGCGGTGACCTGAAGACTAGGGACGACGATCAGGACGAGGAAGCGATTGATAAACGCCACGGCATTTACTATGACGCGCAGACCGGTACCATGGCGGCCATCAACTTCTACAAGGATCTGTCCTCCAAGAATGATGGCCGACCCAAGATCATCGAGCTTGACGGCCGTCCGGGCGTCAAAGACGTCGCGAACGAACTGCTGGGTAGACTTGGTGCCTGACGGACGGGGTAGAGGGAGGCGAAAAAATACCCGACCGCTATCCTGGGTGCCAACCTTTTTGCCGCTAAAGCATCGGCCGTGATAGTCCGCCGGGTACATAGTAAAAATAATATGGGGTGAGTGATGGGACTTGAACCCACGACCTCTGGGGCCACAACCCAGTGCTCTACCCATTGAGCTACACCCACCAAATTAATCTCTTATCTAGCACATTTTGGGGGTTTTGCAACCAAAAGTTACCCGTCTGTCACGGATTCAGCAGCCCATTGAAGGAGAACGCGCATCGATGCCGGAAGAAAAGAGACACATGCTGAGGCATATCCCGGCGGTTGAACGTCTGCTGAACACGCCGGCGCTGCTTCAAGCCGCCGCCCAGTATCCTCGCAGTCTGATACTTCGGGGCATCCACGAAAGCTTGCAGGAGATCCGCGGGCAGATTGAATCGGGCAAAGGGCCGACGGACATCTCCCAGTTAGAGGTTGAAAACATCTCGCGTGAGGTCCTTGAGCGACTGCAACTCCTCAGTCGTCCAAGCCTGCGACCTGTCATCAACGCCACCGGGATCGTCATCCACACCAATCTCGGCCGCTCCATCCTGGCCGACCGGGCCATTAAGCGGTTTCCTTCCATCGCCGCCGGATACAGCAACCTCGAATACACCTTGGACGAGGGGGCTCGGGGTAGCCGATACAGCCACGTCGAGGGGATCCTGCGCGAAATCACGGGCGCCGAGGCAGCCATGGTGGTCAACAATAATGCCGCCGCCGTGCTGCTCTCGCTGCAGACCTTTGCAGACGGCCGGGAAGTGATCGTATCTAGAGGGCAACTCGTAGAGATAGGCGGCTCCTTCCGTGTCCCCGATGTCATGCGCAAGAGCGGGGCCAGGATGGTGGACGTGGGCACCACGAACAAGACCCACCTCAGCGACTATGAGGAGGCGATCGGGCCTGAAACCGCGATGCTCCTGAAGGTCCACCAAAGCAATTTCAAGATCGTCGGCTTTACCGAGGAGGTGCCGACCCCTGAAATGGCCAGGCTCGCGCACGATCGGGATCTCCTCTTCCTGGAGGACTTAGGAAGCGGCTGCTTACTAGATCTTACGAAATTCGGGCTCACCGAGGAACCGACCGTTCAAGCGACACTGGCCGAGGGTGCCGACCTCGTCACCTTCAGCGGCGACAAATTGCTTGGTGGGCCCCAGGCCGGAATCATCCTGGGGAGAAGCCGCCTGGTGGACGCGGTCAAGAAAAACCAACTGGCCAGGGCATTAAGGATTGATAAACTGACCCTGTTGGCCCTCGAGGAAACCCTGAAACTGTACCGCGATGAAGGGACGGCCGTGCGTGAAATCCCTACGTTGAGGATGATCACTCAGACCTACCAGGACACGTCTCGTAAGGTCCGCCGCCTCGTGAAGATGTTGGGCAAACTCGAGTCGCCGTGTTTTTCGCTCGAGCTCATCGACGGGAGTTCGAAGATCGGCGGCGGGGCCTCGCCGCTTCAGGAACTACCGAGCCGGCTGCTAAGCCTCGTCCCCAAGGAACTGTCGGTTAACCATATCGAAAAATGGTTACGATCCTACGACCCACCCATCATTTCGAGGGTTGAAAAAGACCGTGCCTTGCTGGATGTAAGGACGATCCAGGATGGGGAACTGAAGACGGTGGCTCAAGCCGTCAAGGAATTAGCGGAAGAAACCCCCTAGACCCGCGGACCGGTCCCTTCAAGTTGACAACAAACGTCAAAGGCCCTACTTTCGTAAAGGTTTTATTATCTGACCTGCGCCACCGTCGGTAGGATCTGTCGGATTCGGAAAGGAGCCATCTTTCTTCTGAGAGACGCCGAGCAAGGCATTCTCACCGAGGCCTAAGAGCTCTCTGGCTTGAGGTTTGAGGATGGAGGAAAAAAGAGTAAGGACTTTAGATGCTTCTTTCTCTGCCTTCAGCCGATTCTCGCAGGTCGTCAATGGGAGCAACCCATGGAGGATAGAGGCATTTCCGTACCCCTACAAGCAGCTCTCCGATGAGGTGTTACAGTGGAAGAAATCATCCAGGAAATCCTGAGTGACAGCCTAGAGGTCAAGGAGAGCTTCATACGCTCAAACACGGCCAGCATCATGGCCTGCGCTGAGAAGATCGCCTACGCCTTTACCAGCGATCGGAAACTGATGCTTTGCGGCAACGGTGGCAGCGCCGCGGACGCCCAGCATATCGCAGGGGAGTTCATCAACCGGTTCTTGCTCGAACGCCCTCCCCTGCCGGCCATCGCCCTCACGACAGACACATCCGTGCTGACGAGCATTGGAAACGACTACTCCTTTGACGACGTCTTCTCCAAGCAGGTAAAGGCCCTCGGGATGGAGGGGGATATCTTGCTGGCGATAAGCACCAGCGGCAATTCCGCCAATGTGATCTCCGCCGTTAAAGACGCCAGGAATCAGGGGATCTATACCGTCGGCCTGACCGGCGGGGACGGCGGCAAGCTCGCGACGATTGTCGATATGGCTCTTGTCGTCAAAAGTAATATCACCCCGAGGGTGCAGGAGGCACACATCCTGGCTGGGCACATCATCTGCGAGCTTGTTGACTATATCTTGTTTCAACGTGCCGCCGAAGAGTAGATAAGACAAGGAAGATCTCATCTTGACCGATTGGAAACCCATCGACCTGGAGGAACTCAAGACCTACCCTCTGGAAGAGCGTGCGAGCAAGGTCAATGTTGACGATTTCGGGGAGCCTTGGAAGCCCGGTCGGGGGCTTGCCGATTGGGTCCAATCCCTGCCTTCCATCCTGGCAGGGAGTGACTTCCGGTGTGTCGTCGAGGCCATCGTTCGTGCGGTCCAAACCCGCAAGCCGATCATCCTGGCCATGGGGGCGCACCCCATCAAGGTAGGGCTGAACCCCGTCCTCCTCGACCTTCTTGATCGGGGCATTCTCACGGGGGTAGCCCTGAACGGGGCCGGCATTATTCACGATGCGGAACTGGCAATGACGGGAAATACCTCCGAGGACGTTCCAGCCCAGCTCAAATCGGGTCGATTCGGGATGGCAGGGGACACCGCAGACTTTCTGAATGAATCCATCGCCCAAGGCGCCAAGCATGATCAGGGATTGGGGAGGGCCATTGGAGCCAAATTGGCGGCATCGAATTTCCCCTTCAAGCACCTCAGCCTCCTGGCCGGGGGCTTCGAACGCAACGTACCGATCACGGTCCATGTGGCCATCGGAACCGACACCCTCCATTTTCATCCAAGCGCTGACGGAGCTGCGATCGGGAAGACTTCTCATCTCGATTTTCGGATCTTCGCCCGACTGGTATCAAAACTTGAGCAAGGGGTCTTCATCAATCTGGGATCTGCGGTTATCCTTCCCGAGGTCTTTCTGAAGGCCTTGTCTCTGGTCAGGAACCTGGGACATGAGGTCCGGCGATTTACCACGCTTAATATGGATTTCATCCGGCAGTACCGTCCCCAGACGAACGTGGTTCTCCGTCCCACCTTGTCCGGCGGGGCGGGTTACACTCTGGTCGGCCATCATGAGATCATGTTTCCGTTGCTTGCGGCCGCCGTCATTGAACAGTTGGAAAAGTGAGATCCGAATCAGAGACTTGGCTACGGCTGCGGAATTTGGCTTTACAACCGAAATGAAAAGCGTGGAGGTTTCTCAACATGCCCATTTATGAATATCGATGTAAGAAGTGTGAGACGGAATTTGAGTGCCTGGTCCTTGGCAGCGACAATGACGTCACATGCCCGGACTGCCAGACTGAAAGAGTTGAGCGCTTAATGTCGGCGTGCAGCTTCAAGAGCAGTGGCAACTACTCTTCTTCGGCCGGTTCATCCGGGTGCTCGACCTGTTCAGGCGGCCACTGCAGCACCTGTCACTAATCGTAGACTGAGGGACGGGGAAACCCGGCAGGAACGATCGCTTTTGAGACTGTCGAATAACCGGACTTTGAGAGGCTGATGGAAAATGCCCGCATGCAAGGCTTTCGAAACCGGGGAGCCGAGGGAAGGGAAGGTAAAGAAATCCCGAGGAACGAGGCGGCCAAATCTTCGAGCATTAGGTTTGAGGTTGGAGGTTTGAGGCAAAAAGGCAAGAGACTTCTATCACCAAGCCCTTGAGCCTTGAGTGTCTGCAGCAGTGACGAGGCATGAGAGTAATCCCGCTGCCGTCGGGGCAGATGGGCGTTTTCCGACAGCTTGTTTAGGGGATGTTAGGGTGTTTCGCGTAGGTTTCGGATACGATGTTCACCGGCTTATCAAGGGACGGGCTCTGATCATCGGCGGATGTCACATTCCTCATCAACTTGGACTGCTGGGCCATTCCGACGCGGATGTCTTGACCCATGCCATTATCGACGCCATCCTGGGCGCCCTCGGCAAGGGGGACATCGGCAAGCACTTTCCGGATACAGATCCTGCGTACGAAGGCGCGGACAGCCTCCTGCTTCTTGAACAGGTCGTGCAATCCGTCAGGGAAGGTGGTTATCGGGTCAATAACGTCGACAGCACGGTCGTTGCCCAAGAACCGAAATTGGCGTCCCATATCCGGGAGATGAAAAAGAATATCGCCGCGGTCCTGGGCCTCCAAAGGGAGCGGGTCAACATCAAGGCGAGCACCACGGAAGGGTTGGGGCCGGCCGGCCGCCTGGAGGGGATTGAGGCCTACGCCGTGGTGAGCCTTGTTGCCATCCAACCATGATGTCTAAGCGAGGTCTTACTAAATTCAGAAACATGCCGGTCTTCGTCTGGGCAAGGCGGCACCAGGATCGAGGTTCGAGGACCGAGGATCGAGGAATAAATGAAAGGGTTAAAGCACCTCTTTTCTTTCTTTGCCTTCAGCCTTTTACCTTCGACCTACGGCCTATTCTTGTTGGCTGCCCGTGGAAGCTTGTGCTGAACCCCGCCAAGGCCCGACCTAAGGGAAAACACGCATTTCACGGTCGACACTGATTCGGAGCTAAGACGCGTCATGTTGTGCTGGAGAGATGGTTCATGAGTATCCGATTGTACAACACGGCTACCCACCGCAAAGAGACCTTTACACCGCTCCAAGAGGGTAAAGTGGGTATGTACGTGTGTGGCGTGACCGTCTACGATCTTTGCCACATCGGCCACGCTCGCTCGGCCATTGTGTTCGACGTCTTGGTGAGGTATCTCCGCGCCCGCGGTTTCGAAGTGACCTATGTCCGCAACTTTACCGACGTGGATGACAAGATCATCGCAAGGGCAAACGAGGTTGGCGAAGACCCCAAGGTCATCGCAGAGACGTACATCGATGCCTTTTACGAGGACATGGACAAAATCGGTGTCTTGAAGGCCGACATCGAGCCAAGGGCCACCGAACATATCGACGGCATGATCGACATGATCAAGACCCTGATCGAGAAGGGGTATGCCTATGTCGAAGACGGTGACGTCTACTATTCAGTGTTAGCCCTCAAAGACTACGGCAACCTCTCCGGACGTCGCCTGGAAGACATGCACGCGGGCAGCCGGATCACCGTGGACGAACGTAAGCGCCATCCCATGGATTTTGCCCTTTGGAAAAGCGCCAAGCCGGACGAGCCCCAGTGGCCGAGCCCCTGGGGACCTGGCCGGCCGGGCTGGCATATGGAGTGCTCGGTTATGAGCAATCACTTCCTGGGGCCGACCTTTGACATCCACGGCGGCGGCCAAGATCTCCTCTTTCCGCACCACGAAAACGAGAGGGCCCAGTCGATTGCGGCCAACGAGGCGGAGTTTGCCCGCTACTGGGTCCATAACGGCTTCGTGACCGTAGACTCTGAGAAGATGTCCAAATCCCTGGGAAATTTCTTGACCATCCGCGACGCCCTGGCGCTCTATCATCCGGAGGTCCTGCGCCTCTTTCTCCTCTCAAAGCACTACCGCAGTCCACTCGATTTCGCCAAGGACGCCGTGCTGGATGCCCAATCAGGCCTGGTCCGCATGTATCGGACCGTGGAGCGGCTAGAAGCTGAGACCGAGGCAGCGCCTGAAGTCTCGGTCGGGCAAACAAAGGGCCTATTAGCCGGAAAGCAGGACGACCCCTTCCTGGGTCCCTTTACCGCAGCCATGGACGACGACCTCAACACGGCCGGTGCCATCGGCCTCCTGTTCGAAAGGGTCAAAAAAATCAACAAACTGCTGGATGGCGACCAGGGACAGGCCCGCATGGAACAACTAAGGCGGGAGCAGCAGAATCTCTTTTTGGCCGCTCGGGTCCTCGGGCTCCTGGAGGAGAAGCCCGCCGAATTCTTTCGGAAGATCTCAACGTCCGATGGGCAGGTCGATGCCGATGAGATCGAGGGCCTGATCCAGGAACGTTCCGCGGCCAGGGCCGCTCGGGATTGGGCCAAGGCGGACGCTATCCGGGACCAGCTTCAGGAAAAGGGGGTTGTCCTGGAGGACGGGCCTAAGGGCACGACCTGGAGATTTGATGTTTGAACTCGTGTCCGAGCTGGAGCCCTGCGGCGACCAGCCCCATGCCATAGATACACTTGCCCGCGGCGTCGATGATGGCCTTGCCCACCAGGTCCTCCTCGGTGTAACCGGCTCGGGCAAGACCTACACCATGGCCCGTGTCATCGCCCGCGTGCAAAGGCCCGCCCTGATCATCGCACCGAACAAGACCCTGGCAGCCCAGCTCTTCGGCGAACTCCGGAGCTTCTTCCCCCACAACGCCGTCGAGTATTTCGTCAGCTACTACGACTACTACCAACCTGAAGCGTACATTCCCCAAACCGACACCTACATCCAAAAGGATGCCCATATCAACGATCACATCGACAAGATGCGTCATTCCGCCACCCGGTCGCTCCTTGACCGGGATGACGTGATTATCGTGGCCAGCGTCTCCTGTATCTATGGCCTGGGTTCACCCGAAGTCTACCACGACATGATCCTGTACGTAGAGAAGGACGGCCCTCTGTCGCGGGAGGAGACCATCGAAAAACTGGTCGCCATCCATTATGAACGCGGAGAGATCGATTTTTTCAGGGGGCGGTTTCGTGTCCGCGGAGACGTCCTGGACATCTACCCGGCCCACGAGGAAGATCGCGCCGTACGGCTCCATTTCTTCGGTGACGTGGTTGAGACCATCCAGGAAATCGACCCCCTGACTGGAAAGACGATCCGAGAGCTCAATCGCCTGACGATCTATCCTGCCACCCATTACGTGACCACGGTCGATATCAGGGAAAGGGCGATCGAGAATATCAAGGAGGAGCTCAAGCAGCGGATCGATTTTTTTCGCTCCCACAACCAACTCCTTGAGGCCCAGCGGGTCGAGGAGCGAACCCTGTTCGACCTGGAAATGATGATCGAGATGGGCTACTGCCACGGCATCGAAAACTATTCGCGGCACCTGACCGGCAGGGCCCCCGGCGAGCCGCCGCCCACGCTGCTCGACTATTTCCCCAAGGATTTCCTCACGATCATCGACGAGAGCCATATCACGATCCCACAACTGAATGGGATGTACAACGGCGACCGGTCGCGTAAGGAGACCCTCGTCAGATTCGGCTTCCGCCTTCCATCCGCCCTGGACAACAGGCCGCTCAAGTTTGAGGAATTTGTCGCCCGGGTCAAACAGGCGATCTACGTCTCGGCGACACCGGGACCCTATGAGTTGGAGCGGTCGGAGATGTTGGCCGAACAGATCATACGGCCCACCGGCCTGGTGGACCCGGAGATCCTGGTGCTGCCGGCCACGAACCAGGTGGACGACCTGCTGGGTCACATCCGGGAACGGGTGAGACGAAACGAGCGGACCCTGGTGACGACCCTGACCAAGAACATGGCCGAGGACCTGACCGACTACTACGCGGACTTGGGGGTCCGGGTGCGTTATCTCCACTCCGACATCAAGACCCTCGAGCGCATGGATATTATCAGGGAGCTGCGGCTGGGGGCCTTCGATGTGCTGGTCGGCATCAATCTCCTGCGGGAGGGTCTCGATTTACCCGAGGTCTCGCTGGTGGCCATCCTGGACGCCGATAAGGAGGGGTTCCTCCGTTCCGAGCGTTCCTTGATCCAGACCTGCGGGCGGGCGGCCCGCAACCTCAACGGCACCGTGATCCTTTACGCCGATACCGTCACGGGTTCCATGGCCAGGGCGATAGATGAAAGCCATCGTCGTCGCCAGATCCAGCTTGCCTACAACGAGGAACACGGGATCACGCCCGCCTCGATCCAGAAGAACATCGAGGACATCCTCGGTTCGGCCTATGAGGCCGACTACGTGACGATTCCGGCCGTGGCCGAGGAGGCGGCTGAATACCTCACGCCTGAGGCGATCCAGAAGATGGTCAAGGAACTGCACAAGAAGATGACGGCGGCTGCCAAGAAGATGGCCTTCGAAGAGGCCGCCGTGTACCGGGACGAGATCCGAGCCCTGGAGCAAAAGGAACTCGAATTGCGCTAGGGGCGCAAATGCTGTACACAAACCCGTTCACCTAGGGCGCCGATTGCGGGATCCTTAGAACCATATCCGACGTGAAAGCCAAAAAACGGGGTTGAGCACGAAGTGCCCAACCCCGTCATCGTCATGTGATGTCCGACTATGCGAACGTTGGCTTATTCGGATGCTCGCAGTTCCGCTCTACGGTTCTGAGCACGACCGGCAGCGGTCTCGTTCGACGCAATCGGTCGGGAGTATCCGTACCCTACCGTGGTGATACGATAGTCCTCCACGCCCTTGCGGAGCAGGTACTGCTTGACCGCATTGGCGCGTCTTTCCGAGAGCCCCATGTTATAGCTTTCCGTTCCGGTACTGTCGGTGTGGCCGGCAATTTCCGCCCGGGCGCCTGGATTATCCTTCAAGTACGCCGCGAAATCGTCCAGGGTCCGATAGTAGGCCGGCTTGATGTTCCACTTGTCGAAGTCGAAGTAGACCACCGATGCGGACGTCAACGGACACCCTCTTTCATTGACCGCCACACCCACGGGCGTGTCGGGACAGTCATCCATGTAATCGGGGACACCGTCCATGTCGCTGTCCAATGGGCAACCCTCGCTATTGACCTCGACGCCCTTCGGGGTGTCCGGACACCGATCCAAATAATCGTCTACGCCGTCCCCATCTGAGTCAAACGGGCAACCCAAATCATCCACCTGGACGCCCGAAGGCGTATCCGGGCAGATGTCGATGTCATCGGGCACACCGTCACCGTCCGAATCGGCAGGACAACCTACTTCGTCGACCGTGATTCCGGGAGCCGTATTAGGGCATTTATCCATGTCGTCGGGCACGCCGTCGCGATCGGAATCGCGGTACAGTAAGATCTTGGCGACAAATTCGGCCATGCCCTCAGGAGACATGATGGCGTCGGCGTTCACCTTGATCCCGCAGCCGCTGGCATCAGCGATCTGGGCGAGGGTGAGGCTGCCGCCGTCATCGTCGCCCACGAGAACCGTGTGAATACAAATCCGATCACCCCAGCCTGCTTTCATAGCCCGGACTTCATCCATCGGATCTCCCATGGTCTTACCGTCGCTGACGATGACCACGGCGATGTTCCCTCGCGCGGCCTGCAGGTCTTCGGTCGCTTCCTGAAGCGCCTTGTCCAAGAAGCTTGCGCCCGATATCTTGACCGGCCAGATGGCGTTCTCGATGCCTTCTCTTGAATAGGGGGCGATTGGGGCCTCCATGACCGTTCCCGTCTCTACCGGCCAGAGCTTCTTCTTAAACGTGCGGAACCCGGCAGTCAGATCCAAACCATCCGGGATCGTCTGATTCATGCGGCTTATGACCTTCTTGGCCACATCGAGTTTTTTCTCATAGACATACTCTTCCCCCATGGAGCTCGAGGCATCCATGATGATCATGAGATTCTGGACTTTCTGAATATAT
This sequence comes from uncultured Desulfobacteraceae bacterium, assembly GCA_964484515.1. Lineage (GTDB taxonomy): Bacteria > Desulfobacterota > DSM-4660 > Desulfatiglandales > HGW-15 > CAZAGT01. Next base: position 13,435 of record CAZAGT010000066.1, read on the forward strand.
AAGCCGTCTTCCAATTCCGAGCTGAGATCATAGGGTTGAAATTCCGTCTCGGGCTGTTGGACCTGTGGCGCAGCACACGCCAGCAAACCCCCCAACATGATAAAAGCCAACATCTTCAGATACTTATTTGCCATACTCTTTTCCTCCCTCTACGAGTTTACCAAGTTAATAAGAAATCCTCCTTTTCTAATCAAGAAAGCAACAATCCCCAATTACCCATAAATCTATACGAAACAAGCTTAATTATTCAACCACAATTTGCAAGAGCTTTCTTTCATTTTCCTTTGGCGGCTATCATAGAACACCCATCTGCCCTGATCCTCCCTCTGACGACTTGCCTAAAGGCGTGCCGGCAGGTAAGAATGGATTCATATGGATAACGACATTCGTTGGGTCAAAACCCACTGTGCAAGGATGGATCACGGCGGGTGTGCGCTCCTGGTTGGGGTTAAGGGCAATCGCATTGTGAAGATAAAAGGGGATCCGGAGGGCTTCCTAAATCGCGGTTATGCCTGCCCAAAAGGTCTACACACCGCCGAACGTCTCACTCATCCCGCGCGACTTAAACACCCCCTGCAAAGGTCCGGGAAACGAGGCAGCGGGGAATGGAAGCCCATTTCCTGGTCCGAAGCCATCCAGACGATCAGCGAGAAGTTCGATCGGATACGAGAAAAGGACGGAGCCAGGGCGGTCGCCTTTTGTCAGGGGATGCCCAAGGGGATGGAACACTTTGTCTTGATTCGGCTGGCCAACCTTTTCGGCTCCCCCAACGTGGTGGCCGTCCAAGACGTCTGCCATGCGCCGCGGGAGATCGGCGGCCTGCACACCTGCGGCTTCTATCCTGTGGCCGATCTTCACCACCCAAGCCGACTCGTGGTCCTCTGGGGAAGCAATATCACGCGCACCAACGAGGAAGGGGCGATCGGCAAGCTCCTCTTGGATCAAGTGCGGGACGGAACCGACCTGATCGTGATCGATCCTCGCCGGACGGCCCTGTCCGAAAAAGCGAGCTTGTGGCTTCAAGTGCGACCAGGCGCCGATCACGCCCTGGCGCTGGCCTTCCTGAACTCGATCATCGAGGAAGGGCTCTGCGACGACGGCTTCGTGAGGGAGTGGACGCACGGATTCGATGAGCTAGCCAGCCACATCAAGGTGTTCACGCCCGAGAAAATGTCCGAGGTCACGTGGGTTCCCGCTCCGCTGATCCGTCAGGCGGCCCGCTCCTACGCCCGAAATCATCCGGCGGCCATTCAGTGGGGCAACCCGCTTGAACAGAATACCCATACCTTCGACACCGTCAGGGCGATCATCTGTCTAATGGCCGTTTGCGGGAACTTGGACGTGCCCGGGGGAAACATCCAGCCCAACGAACCCAAGCTCCTGAGTCTGGGCAAATATGTCCGGGCGGACCTGATCCCCTCTAAGCCGCAAGAGATGATTCACAGCCACCATCGGACGATCCCACGGCTGATGACCGTACCACCCGCTTTCTTCAGGCAGGCCGTCCTTGAGGAGCTACCATATCCTGTGCGCGGGGCCTATATCCAGTGCGCCAACCCGCTGCTCAGCTACGCGGACAGCCTCAAGACCTACGAGGCCCTGATGAAGCTCGACTTTATCGCAGTATCAGAGATCTTCATGACCCCCACGGCCTGCCTGGCGGATATCGTCCTACCTGCGGCCACCCACCTCGAGTTCAATGACATCGGTCATTACGGGCTAGGTCATGGGTATATCCTGGCGCGAACCAAAGTGGTTGAACCGCCAGGAGAATGCCGGCCCGACATCCAGATACTCAACGAACTCGGCCGCACCCTGACACGTGCGGAGCTTTGGTATGACGATTATGAACAGCTCTTGAAAGACGTTATCAAACCGAGCGGGCTGAGTTACGACGAGTTTGTGGCGCAGGGGATCCTCAAGGGTGAGGATAAATTCAAAAAGTATCTGGATGCCGGGTTCAGGACCGCCACCGGCAAGGTGGAGTTGGTCCTCTCCAAGGCCAAGGAGATCGGGCTGTCATCGCTTCCGCAGTGGTCAGGGCTGCCGGAGACGGAAGACGAAGCATACCCTTTGATCTTGACCAGCTCGAAGGACCCCTATTACCTCCACTCCTCTTACAGATGGATCGATAGCCTTCGAAAACGATCCCCTGGGCCCGAGGCGCAGCTCCATCCGCAGACGGCCGCGCTTTACAACATCCGGACGGGCGACGACGTGCTCATTGAAACCCGGAGCGGAGGTATTACCCAACGTGCGCGGCTTACCGACAGGGTGCATCCTAACGTGGTCCACGCCGCCTACGGCTGGTGGTTTCCGGAGGGAGACGCCGAATCACAATACGAATGGCAAAGATCCAACTACAACATCCTCACCTCGGTGGACCCACTCGGAAAAGCGTTCGGGACCCCTAACCTCAAAGGGATTCCCTGCCGAATCCGGCGCAAGACACCCTGATCTTAGCCACTTCTATAGTGGCTGTCGGAAAACGCCCATCTGCCGTTCGACAGGCCGTTCGACAGGCTCACGGTCCTGAGCAGAGTCGAAGGACTCACGGCCCTGAGCAAAGCCGAAGGGCTGCGTTACCCTCATCCCTCGTCACTGCGGCGTACTTCTATGTACGCCTCATTCCTCAGGATTTCGGAAGCCTTGCATCTGGACATTTTCCATCAGCCTCTCAGAAACCGGTTTTTCGACAGTTTCATAAGGAGCTTCATGGAATGAGGTCTCTGCTACCATAACGCACGGCCATGCATCGAAACATCTGAAGATGCCAAATTCAAATAGCATCTTCATAACGTTTCCCGGTCGATCAAACCGACCGCCCTCCGGAGGCAAGCGGCGGGGTTGCCTAGTGACAAGGGCTACACCGTCGCCCTCATCATGCGAAATCCGCAGAGCCGCACTGGGCAGGCTTTTTCGTTTGACATCTTCTCGACCCCTTCCCTATACTCCGCCCGGTCCAAGGACAACAACTGGATGGGGGGGAGGCGGAAGCGTAGTTCGTGGTGCAGGACGTCGTTGGTTCGGATCCATACGCGCGCAAGAGAGAATACGTTCGGGTGCCGCCCGAAACGTTCTGGGCACGGGTGAAGTTCCTTGGTCCCGGGCTCATCATTGCCGGCTCGATTGTAGGCTCCGGCGAGTTGATCGCCACGACCACGTTGGGTGCCAAGGTCGGTTTCTATGCCCTCTGGATGGTGATCGTCAGTTGCCTCATCAAGGTCGTCATTCAGGAGGAACTCGGGCGTTACACAATCGGCTCGGGCGAGACCGCCCTGCGCGCTTTGGATCGTATCCCCGGCCGTCTGCGCGTATCCTGGGTTGTCTGGTTCTGGATCGTCATGACCCTGGCGGTGACCCTTCAGGTCGGCGGTATCGTGGGCGGCGTGGGACAGGCACTCCATCTTGCCTGGCCGCGGCTCTCGGTAAACGGGTGGACCGTCATCGTAACGGCGGCCGGTATCGCCCTGACAGTGCGAGGGTACTATGCCACCGTGGAAAGATTGGCGATCTTCATGGTCGCCCTGTTTACCTTTATCACCGTCGCCTGCGCCGTGCTGGTGCAGTGGACACCCCATGCCTTCACCTGGTCCGAGTTTGCGGAAGGACTGACCCTGAAGCTGCCCAAGGGCGGGGCCGGGATCGCTTTCGCCGTCTTCGGTATCACTGGGGTGGGCGCAACCGAGCTCGTCATGTATCCCTATTGGGCCGTTGAAAAGGGGTATGCCCGCTTTGTCGGCCCAACCGATTCGACCGAGGCCTGGCTGGCCAGGGCGAAGGGCTGGATCAGTGTGATGCACATCGATATCGTCGTAGCCATGGTGGTCTTCACCATCGCGACGTTGGCCTTTTACGTCCTGGGCGCCGCCGTTCTTCACGGCATGGACAAGGTCCCCCAGGGTTATGGGATGGTCGCCACGCTTTCCAATATGTACACAGAGTCGATCGGTGGCTGGGCGCTCCTTCTTTTCCTCGTCGGCGCGTTCTTTGTACTCTTCTCCACCTTTTTCGTGTATATCGCCTCTTTGGCGCGCATGGCGACAGACTGCCTGAAGATCCTTGGCCTGATAGACTTTGAAGATTACCAAGAGCGAATGCGTTGGATCGGCATCTTCTGCGTGCTCTTTCCGGTGCTCTACTGCGTGCTCTACATCACGTTCGAGGCCCCTGTTTACATGGTACTCATCGGCGGCGTCATGCAGGCTTCATTCCTGCCGATCCTGGGATTCTCGGCCCTCTACCTGCGATACAAGGAGATGGATGAACGCATCGTGCCCGGGCGGGGAATCGATGTCCTGATGTGGGCCTGCGTAGGACTCATGACGATCATCTCGGTTTATGCGATCTATCAAAAATTCGCCGGCTGAGAAACTCAAGGGACAGACGTCCAGGCATGAAAGACCCGGGCACCTCGACAAGGCCCCAGATGGTCTGCTGCATTTCATGCAGGGTGGCCGAACGACAAACAGAGAAGAACGATCATTGGCCACAGAACCACGCAGACCAGGCTTCGCGTAAAGCTACGGCCCGGGAAGCAGACACCGCCATTTATGGACGCACGGCTGGACGACGTGACGAGACGCAGCTCGCGGAGCAACGCCCGAAATGCCGCTGAGCGGGATGCGAGCATGCGTGGTGAATCATAAGTCAACCACACGCGAAGCATCGCTGCGATCGTAAGCATTGCCGATAGCTTCAAAATTCATCAAACATCCAGAACGAGGATATCGCTGAAAGGAGCATAAAGACATGGC
>CAZAGT010000067.1:0-2560 GCA_964484515.1 uncultured Desulfobacteraceae bacterium
GCTCTGAGTCTTCCGTAGCTATCAAAGGTTGAGCACGTGGCGAGAAAGAAAACCAGTGCTGCCAACACCGTGAACGAAGGGTTAAAGTATTCAGCCTTCATGTCATCCTCAATGAAAAGGAGATCCGAAACCATCCTTGAACACATGGTTCATGTAAGAACATTAAGCACGATCGAACACCTTGCAATGGTCGTGCTTCTCCGCTGAAGCGAGGCCCGGGTGGAGTATGAAAAGCCATCTCCATCGGCCAGAACTATCCCATCGCAGGATGTCCTATCAGTTTTCACGCCTCGCCACCCTGATAAACGGCCTGCCCCTGTGCAAGACACCGGGGAGTGCGAGTCAGGATGCCATAGGGGACATAGGCGCACCCGAGGTTGAGGGTAACCCTCTCAAAGGGGGATTCCCGTATGCCTTCGATCGCCAACGTAAGCGGTTCTTGCGGGTAGCATCCTCCGATTATGAGATCCTGGAGGCCGTTGAGGCTGTCGGAAAACGCCCATCTGCCCCGACATATCGGAATTACCCTCACGCCCTGCTGAATTCCCGCTGGGCGAGACGGTGAAGCCGATTCAACAGGGCAATTCATTGGGGCCTACGAATTCCCCGGCGTGAGGCGTGAGGAGTGAGGCACAAGGCAAGGCAGTTGACCGAGCCTTTTCTTTACCTCAAGCCTCAAGCCTTTCGCGTACGCCTCATTCCTCGGGGTTTCTTTAGTTTCGCTTTGCTCAGTTCAGTCCCCACCGCTCGGGGCGGGTCCCCGGTTTCGGGAGCCTTGCATTTGGGCATTTTCCATCAGCCTCAGAGAAATCGGTTTTTCGATGGCTTCGTCACGTGGCTTAACGCTCATTTGGGGCTCAACAGCTCGGTTATTTACAAAGGATGAAGCATGCGATATGCTTCCGGGGAAATGGCCAAACGCGCACCTATCCGTTAACATCGGAATTACCCTCGGCGCTCGTTATTGCGACACAAATGGAATGGCTCAAAGCACATGGGCACCTCGACCGGATAACCATGGGGAGCATTGAAGCACGGGTTGATTCACAGGCCGCCCTCACCGTCTTCACGGTGGTGGGGAGAGTTTCAGCCGAGCAGATAAGGGATGTAATTGTTAAATTCTATGACGGCAATGTGACGTTAAATGTTCTCTGGGATCTTGCCGAAAGCGATGTAAGCCATCTCACTTCTTCTGAAATCCATTCCGTTGCCCAGACGCCACGCAGGTTTTCCGAGATGAGAACTGGTGGGAAAACCGCGATTGTAGCGCCCGCCGATATAACGTTTGGTCTCACCCGGATGTATGAGTTTGTCACTGAAGTGCAGGATCTTCCCTTTGAAACACGGACATTCCGGAGTGCCTCCGAAGCGTATGAATGGTTGCTCGGGACAGAGAAAGCCTGAATCCTCCCTAATGTTGCATAAACAACACGGCGGAAAGTGTTGAAAGACAGTTATAATCGGGCTTTCTACCGTTTTTTACGTTCATCCTGGATATCACCACCAGTGCATTCTAAGAGAAATTCAAAAGACGCCCTGTTGTTTACCCTTCGGGAAAGCCGATGATACCGCATCTCCTGTGTTGTCAAGGGTTCGCAGTAGTCTACCACGGCTTCACCCTCTACGCCTTGGACCTGCAGCATCCTCGACTTTTGTAACGTTAGGGTACTATTTGCTTATAAGAAACGTGACGGAAAGCTATGGACCTCATCGTTAAGAACGGAAATATCTTGACCATGGAGGAGGCGACCGCAAAGGCTGAAGCCTTGGCGGTGAAATTCGGTCGAATATACAAGATCGGGAAGACAGCCGAAATTGAACGTTTGGTCACGTCCACAACGAAGGTCGTCGACGTCGGTGGTCAAACGGTCCTCCCAGGGTTTATCGACACCCATAACCACTTCTGTCTCTTTGCGTTATTGATCGACCAGGTAGACTGCCGTCCGAAGGCTGGTTGTTTGAGAGGTGAGGACCTGATTGAAGCCTTGCGTGCTCGGGCGGCCAAAACCCCGCCTGGGAAGTGGGTCATGGGATGGGGGTACGCATCCTATCTACTCGACGACAAGATGGAGATACGTCGAGAGGATTTGGACCGCGCGACGACCGAACACCCCATCTGCCTGGTTCATGTTTCCGTGCACGAAGCGGTCGTCAATAGTCGCGGCCTAAAGGAATTAGGTATCACGAAAGATACGCCTGATCCGCCCGGCGGAAGGATTCTCAGGGCCCCGGATCGCAGCCCAAATGGCATCCTGAGCGAATCGGCATTTATGGGGCCGCTCTTTTTTGACAGCCCATCCATCTATTCAGAGGTCATGGCGGAATACGACGATGAAGAAAGGGTTGAGATGATGATCCGCTGTGCCGCAAGATTTCATCGGCTTGGCATCGTGGGGGCTCATGATCCTTTCGTTGATGGGCCGACATTTCGCACGTATCAAATTGCGGCGGAAACCGGGCGCTTTCTGTTTCGTCTTTATGCCTATACTCTGAACACATGGGCGGATCCACTCATGGCGGCGGGTATTCGTCGAGGCTTTGGCACTGACTGGATCAAAGT
>CAZAGT010000067.1:2570-17700 GCA_964484515.1 uncultured Desulfobacteraceae bacterium
TCCAAAGTTGGAGCCATAAAGATCTTTCTGGATGGCGGGATGAGCAGCCGAACGGCGGCCGTTTTTGAACCCTATACCGTTGAGGGCGGTGGAACAGGCATCCTGAATTATGATCAAGATGGGATCAATCAAGAGATTGAACGGTTTGACCGTGCCGGATACCAGGTCTCGGTTCATGCCCAGGGAGATCGCGCTTTAGAGATGCTCATCAAGGCCTTCGAGCGTGTGATGGCAAAGGGAAACCCGTTACGTCATCACATTGTCCACGCAGGCAATCTGACCTCGGAGCAGATCGAGCGGGTTCAGTTGCTTGGGGTGAACGTTGTCAGCCAGGCTAATTTCTTCTCTCTCCTGGGGGACGGTTTTATCGAAGCTTTCGGGCCGAGGCGTTCGCAGGAGCTTTACCGGTTTCGGACCTTTCTCGATAGAGGGATCAGGTTGGCCCTGTCCTCTGACTGTCCCGTGGCTGATCCCAACCCGCTTATCGGATTGCGCGATGCTGTTTGCCGGAAAACCGCCAGCGACAGGGACATCGGACCCTCCGAATCGATTACGGCTCAGCAAGCCTTGGCGTCGTATACGCGCGAGGCCGCGTACATGTCTTTTGAGGAGACGGATCGTGGCACGATTCAAGAGGGCAAATTTGCGGACTTCACCGTCCTGGATCAGGATCCCTCGGCCGTGCAGCCCAAGGAAATCCCAAGCTGCCAGGTGAAAATGACGGTGGTTAATGGGAAGATGGTCTATGAGGATAGGTGACGCCGTGCCCCTCCGGAGAGCGTAGTGATTCCTCTCTCCTCGTAATTATCGCCGTGGCGTCTACCCAACGGCAGGGTTAGCCGATGACGTCCGGACCGAAGAGGGCCCTCGGGAGCCAGAGAACGAAGTCGGGGAAAACTATACACGCAATGAGCCCCAGCCACTGAAGACAGATGAAAGGGACCACACCCTTATAGATATGGACGATCGTCATTTCGGGCGGAGCGATTCCCTTGAGGTAGAAAAGGGAATAACCGAAGGGCGGCGTCAGGAAGGCCATTTGCAGGTTCACACAGATCAGGGTCGCGAACCACAATGGATTAAAGCCCAGCTCGAGGGCAATGGGCATGAAGATCGGAATGATGATCAACAGGATCCCGAGCCAATCGATGAACATCCCCAGAAAAAAGACACAGCCCATCATAATGAATAGGACCACGTAAGGACTTACTTCCATCCCCAGCAAGATGTCCAAAATGGCGTCGCCGCCGCCCAGGCCCATGAATATCGACTGAAAGGCATTCCCGCCGACAAAGAGGGCCATGACCATGGAGGTGGTCTTGAGGGTGGCGATCGCGGCGTTTCTGACCGCGGGCCAAGTCAGCCTGCGATAACCCAAGGCCAGCAAGAAGGCGCCTGTGCAGCCGATGCCGGCAGCCTCGGTAGGGGTCGCGATTCCGGCCACGATACTGCCGAGGACCATCACGATCAAGGCGATCGGCGGAAAGAGGGACGTGGCCACCATGCCGAGTTTCTGAATCAGGGTATAAATGCGCTCTTCTTTTGGCAGGGGCGGGCCCAGCGACGGGTTGATGCCGCAACGAATCCCGATGTAGCTGATATAAAGCAGGGAAAGGAGCAGTCCCGGCGTCATGGCGGCGGCAAAAAGCTGGCCCACGGACATCCCTGCCAAACTCCCGTAGATCACCAACATAATGCTGGGTGGAATAATAATGCCCAGGGTCCCTCCGGCACAGATCGAACCGGCGATGAGAGGGATGTGATATCCGCGGCTCATGAGGGCCGGGGCGGCCAACAGCCCGATCGCCACCTCCGTGGCCCCGACCACCCCTGTTGAGGCGGCAAATACCGTACATACCAGGATGACGGCCAGGCCCAGTCCCCCCCGGATGGGGCCCAACAGGACGTGCATGGTGTGGAACAGCTTCTCTGCGATCCCCGAGGCATCCAAGACTTGCGCCATGTAAATGAAAAGCGGTACGGCGACCAGCACATACTCTTCCATCACGCCGTAGGTCTTGTTGGCAAAGAGTGCCATGACCGCACCGGGAGGACCGCCCCAGCCGATCAGGCCGAAAAAGACCGCGAGTCCTCCCAGGGAAAAGGCCAGGGGGTGCCCGAGGAAGAGGGTGACGAGCAGGGTGCCGAACATGACCAGAGCCAGGGTCTCGGGGTTCATATATCTTTCCCTTTCAGGCGGTAGATATCACGGATGAAGTTGGACACCCCTTGCACAAAGAGCATGATCACAGCTACCGGCATGACGGTCTTATACGGATACAAAGGAGGCTTCCAGGCGCTCCAGCTGTGCTCCCACTCGATCCAGGACTTGATGGCGTACTCGACGGACGCATAACCGAGCACACCGACAAACGGGACGAGGATGACGAGAAAGGTGATGATGCGGAGCCACAGCTGCACCTTTCTGGGAAACTGAATAACAATGATGTCGATGCGAACGTGCCGGTCGTAGAGCAGGGTATAGGCCATTCCGAGCATAAAGTGGGCCCCGTACAGATAGACCGTCACCTCGAAGGCCCATGCGGTGGGCGCCTCAAAGACCTTACGGAGTATAACCTCGTACATGACCACAAAGATCAGAGGCAAGATCAGCAGGGCGATCCACCTACCTATCTGTTCATTGAAGCCATTGACGGCCCGAACGAACTTTATCATATTGTTTCCCTCCGAGGTCCAGCTCCCCTTGATGCGGCATTTTCCCTTCGGTTCAGCCGTCGACTTGAGCGACTCGACCTGAGCTCGTCGACAGGTCTCGGTCCGAAACCAGCCTCAGGATCGAAGGCCAGAGGCTCTTACTTGCGCGCCGTACACCGAAGGTCCCCGGTGACAGGTGGGGAAGCAGCTCTGAGCGCTTCTCTGGGCGCCGTGAAGCATAGATTTCCGGTTTCGACGTATTGGAATCGGGGTCAAACGGATAGGTCGCCTAAAACAGTCCGGGGCTCAGATGAGCCCCGGAGATAGCCTCGTCAAACATACTACTGCATCAACTTGCCCTTGATGTAGTCTTCGTAGGGCCAAGGCACGACCCGACCGCGCATTTCGCGCCAGGGGGCATAATGCTTTTTGAATTGTTCCTGGGAGCCCAGGATCTTTTTGACATCCGGATTCTTTCCCTCCAGTTCCTCCAGGTAGGCATGCGACGTCTTGGCAAACTCGACTAGGGCCTGATCGTCCATCATGACGTATTCGACCTTCTTGCCCATGGTCTCAAGCGCCTTGATGTTCAAGTTCTCCATCCAATGATAACTCCATAATTGAGTCTCCTTGGCGCAGATCGCCACGATGGCCTTCAGATCGTCCGGAAGCTCGTTCCAGCGGTCCTTATTGATAAACAGATCGCACTGACAGGACGGTTGGTGCACCCCGGGCTCAATGACGTATTTGGTGATTTCGTGAAACCCCATGGGCATGTTGACTGCGGGAGAACTGTACTCGCAAGCATCGATGATGCCTCTTTCAAGGGCAAGGTAGATCTCGCTGCCCGGCAGGGGCGTCACCGAGGCGCCCAGCCGGTTAAGGATGTCCATATACCAGCCCACCGTCCTGATCTTCATCCCCTTGAAATCTTCCATCTTTGAGGCGCGCTTGTTGGAATAGATCCCCAATTCCTGGCCGGTATTGCCGCAGAAAAAGCCGACCAAATTATACCGGCCGTAAAGCTCATTCATCATCTCTTTGCCGCCACGTTCGTAATACCAGATGTTGTAACCCTCATAATCGAGTCCAAAGGGGACCGAGGCGAAAAGGACAAAGGCCTCGTTCTTGCCCTTCCAGTAGCCGGGCCAGGAATGACCGACGTCCAGGGTCCCCTTGGCGACGGCGTCAAAGGTCTCCATGGCGGGAACAATTGCTCCGGTCTGGAAGGGTTTGATCTTGAGCCGACCCCCGCTGGCAGCCTCCACGCTGTCGGCAAAGTGGACGGCCAAGTCGTGGAAGAGCAACCCGCCCCAGGGATCGCTCATCCTCCATCTGAATGTCTTCTTGGACGTCTTCCAGCGCTTGCTTTTCCATTCGATCGCTCTCTTGTCCACACCGAATTTTTCACCCTTTCGCGCGGGCGCAGCCGATATCATCGCCGCCCCTATAAACGCAAAGGCCACAACCAGTCCCAGTATTGCTACCGCGATCCTTCTCATGTGAATGCCTCCTTCATTTGAATTTTCCCTAGAGGCTGTCGGAAAACGCCTATCTGCCGTTCGACACACTCAGGGTCCCGAGTAGAGTCGAAAGACTCACGGCCCTGAGCGAAGCCGAAGAGCTGCGTTACCCTCACCCCTCGTCACTGCGGCGTACACGAAAAGCTCAAGGCATAGGGCTTGAGGCCTGAGGTAAAGATAAAAGTCTTTTGTCTGTTCTACCTAAAGCCTCAAACCTCGCGCCTCACGCCGGAGGATTTGTACGCCTCAGTCCTCGGGACTTCGGAAGCCTTGCATCCAGGCATTGTCCAGCAGCCTCAGAGACGCCGCTTATTCGAGAGTCTCCTAACCGGTTATAAGCACTACGGTGAAGCCTGTGATGCTGGTTGAGCGGATAAGCCCAAGCAGCAGTAGTCAAAAGTCAAAACGACAGAGACGGGTTTCAGGGTTTGGTACGTTGCCGAAAAGCTCCTCCCTTGCGCTCTCTATGAAGGTATAAACAGGACAGGCATCTCTATTCGCTTGGGTCCTGCGGACCCTGGAGGAGGTAATACTTGCCCTCCGGGGTCTTGGCGGCAATGCCGTTGAGCACCAAGGAGGCTAGAGCCTTGGGTCTGAAATCCCTTATTCCGAGCTTGAGCCAATCAGCCGTGGCATAGGAAAGCAAGGCCGCCGAGGTCGGGTCATAGGCGTGTTTCTTTTCAAGGTCCCTGATAACGTAAGTGCAGGCCCGCTGCATGCGCCAATGGATGCCGAACCGGGTCGCAGCAAAGACGGCCAACAAAAAAAGGACCCCTAACACGACCTGAGCTGTCTCCTGCATGGGCTCTCCGACACGGTAAGGGTTCCAAGCTTTCAAAACCCTCGTCTGATGGGTTGAAGGACTGAAGATGCCGAGGTCAACACGTTCAAGCCACGATACATATTTGGCGGGCGATGTCAAGGCGCATGGAGGTCGTCGGAGCGGAATTCAGCACTGAAGGGCATTTCGATGCAGAAGGGCCTGAGACAGATATGGAGGCAATGAATCGAATTGAACGGCGGGTCCCTAGACGGTCTCCTTGAGGATGATTCTGGCGTCTACGATGGTCACACCGGTGTCGTGAACGATGACCGGGTTTAGGTCCATCTCTCTGATTTCAGGATAGGCTTCAATGATCTCCGAACACATCAGCAGCACCTTTACGAGGGCCTTTTTGTCGGCCGGCGATCCGCCCCTGATACCGTTCAGGATAGGGTACGATTTGGTCTCACGAATCATCTGCTTGGCCGCGTTACGGCTGATCGGCAGGACCCGGAAGGAGACATCCTGAAGGACTTCCACCATTACGCCTCCCAAACCGTACATGATGACCGGTCCGAACTGATCGTCTAGGGTCGTTCCGATAATCACTTCGACACCTTCCGCGGCCATGGGTGAGACGATAACGCCCCGGATATCCGCCTGGGGGTCGTATTCTTTCGCGTTGGCGATAATGTCATCAAAGGCCCGGCGGATTTCCTCTTCTTCCTTGAGCTTGAGGCGAACCCCGCCCGCATCGCTCTTGTGCATGATCTGCGGCGATGCCACTTTCAGGGCGACACCCCCTTTGGTCTTTTGGGCGAATCGAACGGCTTCATCCGCCGTTTGGGCCAAATCGTCCTGCGGTGTTGCCGCGCCGTGGAGGCGTAACAGCCGCTTGGCTTCATATTCCAACAGGGCGTTACGCCCGTCTTCCCGTGCTCCCTGTATGATCCTCGCGCCTTCCGCATTCTTTTTGGCGCCCCAGTTGAGAACGAAATCGGCCTTGGGATGATAGGACGTCAGGAATTCACCATACTCCGCCAAGACGCCGATACACCTGCAAGCAACATCCAGGGAATCGTGTACCGGGATATTGTAGTATCGCAGCAGATCGAGGGAGTGGGGTTTTACGGAGCTGTAAAGGCTGTGGACGAGGATCGGTCTTTGGCGCTTCCGAACCATTTTCCCCATTCGATGCGCCGCACCCTCCTCTTTGAGGGCCAGACTGTCGGCGAAGCGGATTCCGTAACCCCCGAAGAGGCCCACAATGAGGAGGCCGCCGATCGCTTGGTCCTTGAGGATGATATCAGCGCATTCGGCGAAGACCGTCGGATCCGCATCGGTTCCACCGGCCATATCCACCGGATTCCGAATTGAGGCGGCTTTGGGAAGGATCCTTCTCAGCTTTGCCTGGGTCTTCTCGCTCAACTGAGGGATCTCCAGACCCAAGTCGGTCAAGAGGTCGGCGGCAATCGTCGCGTGACCGCCGCCGTCCGCAAGGATCGCCACGCGGTTGTTCTTGATGGGCGGCAAGCTCGAAAGGGCCTCGGCCGCCGGAAAGAGCTCGTCAGAGTTTTCTATGACGACGATCCCGGCACGCTTGAAGGCCGATTGGGCGACTTCCGACATCCCGGCCAGGGCGCCGGTATGCGAACCGGCCGACTGCTTGCCGGCATATGAGCGGCCGCTCTTGAGCAGGATAATCGGCTTTTCGATGGTCGTCTTATGGGCCTGCTGGATGAATTTTCGCCCCTCCCGCATGCCCTCCACATACATGAGAATCGCCTTCGTGTCCGGATCCTGGCGAAAGAACTCCAGATACTCGTGGAACTTGATATCCGTCTCATTGCCGACACCCACATAGTAGGAGAATCCTTTGCGGCTCTTGATCTTGGCCTCGGTGATGAGCGAGAGGGCCATATTGCCGCTTTGACTCAACAGGGCGATATCGCCTTTCGGCACATCCCTCAATCCGACGAGATTCAAATTCGACTTGAGGTTCATCATGCCGGAGGTGTTAGGTCCTATCAGGCGAATGTTGTTTCGTCTGGCAACCTCTAAGACGCTCTCCTCCAGCCGCCTGCCTTCCGATCCGATCTCTCCGAATCCCCCGGCAATGACCACCGCACCGCAGACATCCTTCTCGGCACAATCCTCCAGGATATCAGGTATCGTCGCAGCGGGCGTGGTAATCAGGACGACATCCACAGGGTCCTCGATGTCCGAGACCTTGGGATAACACCGACAGCCCAAAATGCGCCGCTCCTTCGGGTTGACCGGGTAGATGTCCCCTTCGAATTGCCCCTCCAAGAGGGTCTTGATGGCCTGGAAACCTCGTTTCGTCTCGTTTCGTGAAGCACCGACGACGGCCACGGAGTCGGCGTTGAGGATCCCTTCAAGGCCTTGCGAACCACCGTCTCTATCGAAGTTCACCATGTCGTTGAGTCGCGCGTGCATACAGGTTTCCTATTCTGAAAATTTTCGATTCTCAAAGGCCTTCAAGGCCTCTTCGCGCTCCTTGGTTGAGACGCAGGCCAAACAAGCCTCGATTTCGTAGTCCAGCAACTCTTCAAGACTCATGCCACTCCCAGCGGCCTGAAGTCCCTCCTTGATGGTACTGATCGAAAACGGAGAATTATGGGCGATTTTGCGCGCCATCTCTCGGGCCGCCGCCATGAGATTTACGAGCGGGACGCTCCTGTTGACGAGGCCGATGCGTTCGGCCTCTTTGCCATCAATGAACTCCCCCGTGAAGAGGAGTTCCCGCGCCCTAGCAGGTCCGATGAGATCTTGGATAAGGCTCAAGCCACCCCCTGTCACCGAGGATGTCACCTTGGCCTCCGGAAATCCCATTTGCGCCTTATCGGCCGCGATTCGCAGATCGCAGGCCAGCGCAAGCTCGCACCCTGATCCCAGGGCATAACCGTTGACCGCCGCAATCGTCGGTTTGTTCAACTTGAGGAGTTGTTTGGAGATTGCCTGGACCGTTACGAGATATACACGGTAGTCCGCTTTGCTCCTCGTCTTGGACTCTTTCAGATCAGCACCGGCCGAGAAGGCCCGGCCTTCCCCCGTAATGATCAACACTTTTGTTGCGGGATCAGCGGCGGCTCTGTCCAGGGTAACCCTTAGATCGTCCCACAGCTGCCGGCTCATGGCGTTTAGCCGGTCCGGTCTGTTCAACGTGATGATCGCAATGCCTTCCTCTTGCGCATATTTGATGCACTCGAGTTCCATGGTCATTTCTCGGGGCTGTCCTTTCTGTCAACGTCGAGTGGTTTGATTTGCTGACTCCCGGAGAACGACTCTGCAAGTTCTTTTCCATTTTGAACGAAGATACTCGGTGGCTCGGGATCAAATTGCCATAAGTCAACCGGTTAATCATAATGCGACGAACCAGAGCCTGTTTGGGTGCCGCAATAGGAGCGAATCCAATCGTGGGGGTAAGCCGAGGCATTACATGTAATGGGAAAGAATGGCTTCATGTCTGAAGGATGTGCGCCTTTCGGCGGCACGCCATTACTATTTATGCTGACCTTTATGTACAGTAATTCGGCTGAGATCTTCATCTGTGCGCCTCTACCCATTCCTCCCTATCCTATATAGACGAGGTTACTACTCGTTTCCACCGTTAGTTGATTTATAAGTATCTGAAATACCTATAGTATCCGCCCAAAAACCCTCCTTGTCATGAGAAAGAACATCTGCTTACAGGGATCATGACCGTCCGTCCTCCGGGTCAGGGGGTACGCCGGGTGCTGTATTGGGTAGTTCCAAACATCACAGAAAGGAGGGTATAGCCATGGGTGAGTATCTCAAATGGGGCGCGTTTGGCTCCTGCTAGGCTGTAATCCAGCTCGGTGGGAGCTGTAGGGGGCAGAGGAGTCCGGATGAAGGGTGCTCGCCATAATGGGATAGAGAACGAACACCCTTCCGGAGGAGAGAAAAGTGGCCAAGAAAGACGGTGAGACGGTCGTTTCGGGGTCAGAGGGAAATCTGGGATGGACGAACAGGGTACTGAAGGCCTTTTCCCTGTGCCACGATTCCTCGACCGGTGATTTGACCTTTACTATCGATGGGTACTCATCAACGTGGGCCAGGACGCCGTGCTATGGCTACCAGAAGATCGCGGTTCTCGCAAAGGTCAACAGCGGCGATGGCAATGTTTGGACAAGCACCATAGTGGGTCTGGATCTTGACGGTGTAGCGCCGACTCCCTCCACGATTCTTGCCAATCAGACCACCACAAAGAAGTTGCTCGAGATCTCAGATGGCCTCTTTGCAGATTTCTGCCTTACGGGCGAAGTTGCATTCTCTTGGATAGTAGATCCGCCCGATGGATCGAGAGCCGAGATGTTTATCGGTGCCTACGAAGAATCGGCGGTTCCCATTCCCGCGACGCTCTGGCTCTTTGGCTCCGGGCTTGCCGGTCTTGCCGGCTTGCGCAGGAAACTGAGGACGTGAGAGCGCTATATCTTTCGATTCCAAGGCCTACAGAGGCAGGGCCAGACATGGCCATGCCTCTTTGTACCAACGGTAAGGGGTCGTCCAATCGACGCCTGCCTATAAGGGGTTTGTCTTAGGCGAAAGAGAGCGCAGTCTGGGTATGATATCTGGCCGTTTAAGGACACCCGTCGTAGCTCCTCCGCTATGGTGAGATTCGCGGTTAAGGCACCAAACTGAGAGAATCTGTTGCACTGGAGACTAGATGATTAGCGGTTTCTTCGTACGCAACCCGATAGGTCATTCTCATACTTCAGCACTATTTTCCTACTCCTGAACTCACCAATAATCGCGTAAAGGCAGCAAGTTTGAAAACTACACCTCCTGCCGATTGTCTTTTGTGCGTGAAATAGTAGTATAAATCCTACTTTTCAGCACTCGATGCCGACAAACGTCAGCCGCCCTTTAAGCGCACCAAATGCCCCTCTGCTTAGCTCTGAATTCGAGGGAGCGCGGTCGCAGGATCCTATCAGCTTATTGGAATTAGAATGATGGGAGAGCACCGTCGCACGGCGGCAGCTCTTCGGTCGCCCCCGATTGGTGACCGCATCGGGGAACGGCATGGGAAAGGGGTGATATGGAAAAGGGAATCAAGCGTGCTATGGTCGTCCTTCTCGTGCCATCGGTATTGTTGTTGGTTTCGGTGGCGCTGAACACCCTTCTGTTCACATGGCGAGACAGCTTCTACCGGCAACTCAATACCGTCAGGTTGGATCCCATCGGGTTAAGCGTCTACCCCGCCTCGGCAAAGGACGATCTTTCAACGAAGCAACCGGGCACAACCGTAGTTGTATTCGGCGATTCCCGCGCCGCGAGCTGGCCGGATCCCGGCCTCGATCAGGTTGAGTTTGTCAACCGCGGAATCGGAACCGAGACCTCGTCCCAAGCGGTCGAGCGGTTTGAGAGGCACGTTGGACGGCTTGAGCCGGAGATCGTTTTGATCCAAATCGCCGTAAATGATCTCAAGACCATCGCCCTCTTTTCAGACCGCAAGGCATCCATCGTTGCTCAATGCAAGGAGAACATTCGGCTCCTGGTGGAGAAATCACGTTCCCTCGGCGCCAAGGTCGTATTAACGACTGTTTTTCCGTTGGGAAAGGTGCCGCTTGAGCGAAAGCTGTTCTGGTCGCCGGATGTGGCGCCGGCCGTAAGAGAGGTCAATGCCTACATACACTCCCTGGCAAGCCAGGACGTTCTCGTCTTCGATGCCTACAGCATACTCATCGGTGGAGGTGGTTGTACGCAGCCTCGGTCTAGTCCAACGTAGAAACCCTGGCCCTGTGGGCCAGGTCAGAGTTCAGTGGCTTTGCCATCTGAACGACTCATTTGTTATTCCAAGGCAGAGTTGTCCCCACAACTTTGCCAAGGAGGAAACAAATGAGTCGATTCCGGAAATTAGCACAGACCATATGGTTCTGCCAGTATCACATTGTGTGGGTTCCAAAGTACCGATTCCGGATACTGAGGGACAAAGTGGCACAAGAAGTTGAAGTCTGCATCCGGGCCTTTTCGGAGCAGCAGGGCTGCGAGGTGACGGAGTTGAATGTGCAGGCGGATCATGTGCATCTCCTAGCCCTGGTACCGCCCAAGATTTCGATTTCGGGCTACGTCGGAACTCTGAAAGGGCGCACCGCGATTCGGATTTTCAACAGGTTTCGCCAGCTCAAAGAAAAACCCTATTGGGGTAATCATTTCTGGGCCAGGGGCTATTGTGTTGACACGGTTGGCCTGGACTCGGAAATGATTCGTAAGTACATAAAATACCAAGAGGAACGGGAACGGAGATCTGAGAGCCCGCAATATTAGCATAATCCCGGGGGCAACTCGTCCTTGCCTCCTCAGGAGGCAAGGCAGTCTAACCCCTTCCAGGGGTTAAGCCAATTCCGGCCCCTCTGGGCTCGGATCTTTTAAAAGGAACGAACTCCCCGCAGGTGTTCGTAGCATACTGAAATCGCTCGCTATATCATCCCCAAAGCTCGTTGAAGGGCTCGAAAAACGCTCTTAAACGGTCGAAATCCTGTAGTCACACGCCTATTTCTGGATATTGCCCTAACTGTGCGATAATTATGCCTTTTTACCGATCCGTTTACTTACTCGTCCCAAACCCCAGCTGGATGCCAATCCGAATAGCGAGATTCCGACAACCAATAAGAAAAATAGTTTCTTCATTGATTTGCTTCCTCTTCAATCCTGTGTATTAAGCAGCACAGTTCAGCACCAATAGACACGTTGCTTGTCTGCTTCGTCTCCCAATAGGGCGCAACACGTCCTCATTGGGAGCGATCTTTGCCGAACTTGAGGCGCACCTGCTTCAGCAGGAGCAGCCCTTGTGAAATCATTGGACACTCCTCCTTTCGTATTTCTTGATATATCCAAGATGTAGAACCCCTTTGGGCTGAAGCACAAGGTGGATTTATGGAGGGATGGAGTCATGTGTCCAGCTATCCATTCAATGAAGAACTGCTACTATTGAGAGAAACGGCTTTACGATGTGGGCCGAAGTCGATGCCTTATCCCCAAGCCCGGATACTCTCCCAAGAATGTTATGACAGTTTCGTGTCTTAACCTCGAATATAGGCTCCTATCACAGTGCTCACCATCTCCCTGAAGAGCATTCGATTGCTCCGGTTTCAAGGAATATGGGCTGACTGATACATCCGGGGGACAATCGGTGCTTGACTGAGCGGAAATGCTCGATGATTAGCACTCACAAGCTAGCAATCATTGGGGACGTCGGCCACGTCTGGGGTGATTCAGAATTGGAGGAAGAATGAGAATCGGAGCGCCTTCACAAGGCAGGTGCCGAAGATAGGGCGGCGATTTCTCGGATCGCAGGAGCCCGGTTATCGAATAACACGCATCAATCGCCTTCGAACGGTTTTGATTTGAGCAGGCTCCATGATTTTTTGTCCAGTGACGTCGCGGATGTAGAAATCGCCGCTCATCTTCTCCTGATCACTGTTGAATTTGGCGAACCGAATGTCCAGCCCTAAGGAAAAGATCGTGTTCGCAAGTCTATGAAGTAGTTCGACCCCGGCCCTGGCGCGGACTTCGAGGACGGTGAAGAAGTCTGAGGCTTCATTGTTTATTCGGACCTTTTTGGTTCGAGGCTTTGGATAGTTCTTCGGACGAAGGGCTCGCCGCATCTTTTTCATGAGCATTTCATCCAAAGGAAGCTGGTCTTTTATGGCCAGGCCAACCTCATTTCGGATCTTGGCCCACCTTTCTTCCTCACGGTAAGGGTCCGGCGGATTCGTGACCTCATAGGTGTCAAAGGCCAAGCCATTTTTGAGGGTGAATATCTGGACCGAAAGCACACTGATGTTATTCAACGTGAAGACGCCGACCATTTTGGCGAAAAGCCCCGGTTTGTCATGGGTGCACAGGATGATGCGCGTGACCGGCGCCTCGGTCAGCTTCTGGATGCTCCATGCGAATCCGGAATCCTCCATGCTCAAGGCAAGATGGAAATGCCGGACCATGTCGTCGAGGTGGGTGCTGACAAAATACCGAGGGGAGATTTGATCGAAGAGTTCCCGGATATCGGCCTCCGGAAAGTGGATGGCGAGTCCTTCAAGAATCGTCTTTTTCTGCCGTTCAATCAGGTTCGTGGCGTCGGGTGAGGCCAGGAGACCCCTTTCGAGGATATGCCTCACCTTAATGAACAGTTCAACCAGAAGGATGATCTTCCACTCGGTGCACGCAATCGGGCCGGTCGAGAAGCTGTCCGCGACGGTCAAGAGAAAGAGCATCAGAAGGATCTCTTTGTCTTGAACCGTCTGGGCCACCTGGACGACCGTCTTCTCTTCGTTGAGATCTCGATGCTGGGCAACCTGGGCGAGGAGAAGGTGATGACGCACGAGTAGGGGGAGCACCCGAAGGGCATCGTTATCGATGCCCAGTCGCCTCAAGATCGTTGGGACGCGCCTAGCTCCTTTTTCCGTATGCTCGCTACCAAAACCCTTACCGATGTCGTGAAGCAAGGCGGCCAGAAGAAGCCAATCCGGATGCTTTATCGCATTGAAGCTTTTTTTGAGAATCGGCCATTTTTCATCGTAAGCCCCTTCGGAAATCCTATGGGCGGTCTCAAGACATGCCAGTGAGTGAAGATCGACCGTTTCGACGTGATAGAATCCCATCTCGGCCAGGTTTCTGATCCTCTTAAATTCAGGAATGAAGAGGGTGATTAAACCGATCTCGAGGGCCAGCCTCAGGACCCGTGGAGTCTTGGGCTTCAGAATGAGCCCCAAAAAGCAATCTCGGGCCTCCGCGGACGAGATCAGTTCTCTTCCTCGAGAGGCGATGATCTTCCTCGCCTCCCAGATGAGGCTTGAGTCAAGGAAGAGTCCCCGACGATTGGCCTCCGAGAGCGCCCTCAGAATAAGCATCGGGTCTTTCTCGAGGTGCCATCCTGTTTTGATCGCGATATTCCCCTTCACTAACTGAAACGGGGAGGGCACACGCTTCGGAGGCGACCCCTTGGGTGAGGGGTCGATGATATCCAACGCCTTGAGCAGGAACTCCTCATGAACGTAACGGACGCGGTTTAGATGGAGGTGTAGATCACGCATGAATCTTTCCGGCCCGCTCCCCTGTTGGGAGTCCCGGTAGCCAAGGCTCCGGGATAACTCGTTTTGGTCGGAGAGGAGAAGGCGGTCTTCTTTGCGGCCGCTTAGCAGGTGAAGGTGGTTGCGCAACCGCAGTAGAAAACTCCTGGAGAGACCCAATTCCCGGAAGCCAAAATGCGTGAAGGCCGCGCAGCGAGGCAATTGGCTCAGGCGTTGACACCGGAGGTAGATCCTCGCCATCCAGGACATCACGTGCAGATCGCGCAAGCCGCCCGGCCCCTCCTTGATGTCCGGCTCCACAAAGTAGTCTTCACGTCCGTATTTTTCGGTCTTCTCTTGCCGGTAAATCACGAAGTGCTTTAAGAAGGAGGCCTTTTCGCGGAAGATCCGCGACCAGAAAGCGTCCTCGAATAAGCGATAGACCGACCGTGACCCCAAAAGGAACCGTCCGTCGATGAGAGATGTCAAGACTTGAAAGTTGGAGACGGCGAGGTGAATACACTCGGAGACCGTACGCACGGAATACCCGACCTCCAGCTTGGCATCCCAGAGCGGGTAGAGGGCGCGGGTCAGATTCTTCTCAAATGCTGGGCTGGGCTTTCCATGATAGATCAACGTCAGATCCACATCGGAAGCGAGACAAAGCTCCCGCCTGCCGTAGCTCCCCAAGGCCACGACGGCCAGCCCGTCACCCTGAGAGGTCATGGGCTTGGCGCTAAGCCCCGCCGCAACAAAGAGGGCCCTAATGAACTCATCCATCAGATCTGCATGCCTGCGGGTCGTGGCAATTCCCGAGGCCCGATGCAGATCCTCTTCAATCAGGGTCTGTCTGGATGCAATGAACGTTTGAACGAGATGTCTTACCTTATCCAAAATAGCAGAGTGCCCCTCGCGCTTGTCTATTTCTGCGCCTATCGGATCACAGAGTCGGCTTGAACCGGAGTCTCAATCTGGCGGAAGGGCTTGGGCGCCGTAAGCGTAATAACGGGCTCGCACCCTTGTCAATGCCTTTCCTGAAGGAAGGCCTTCGTTTTCTAGCCAGCCCCGTCGCTTGCCGCAGGAGTTTACCCGCCTCGGGAGGGCGGCCAGGTTGATCGACCGGGAAACCTCTTGAAGAT
>CAZAGT010000068.1:0-17652 GCA_964484515.1 uncultured Desulfobacteraceae bacterium
GTCCAGGGCACTACGGCCGAGGATGGAGCGCGCCACCATGGGGAGGGACACGTAGTCTGTTCCCCAAAGGGCCACGTACTCGCCCGTGACCTCCTGGTCGGTGAAGATCCTGATGGCATGCGCCGCCATAGTGGCAACGGAACCGGGCTCATAAACGGGGAGTGAAAGAACCGGTTCGAGACCGACGTCACCGATCTGATATTCCAAGCGCTGCAACTCGATCTTGCTGATTCTCGGTCTGTCTTCCATCTGCCTTTTCTCCTTTCTTCAAAACGTCTCTGGCCCCGTGAGTGGTCAGATCCACTCGGACGGAGCCAGGTGCGACATAGGACCTCAATAAGTGAGTCTAATGGTTAAATAGTTGCAATCATCATCCAAAAAGCTTTTCGAGCGTTACTTTGATGGTCAGGATACTGAAGCACCCGTAGAATACCACCGACCAAAGCATAGCGACTGTTCGCAAGGTACTTGCGCGCACTTTCTCGGGCAACTTCAAGCGGTTCATATAGAACAAGAGAAAGGAATAGAGAAACATGACGATGCCGTTGAGGGCGGCACTGATCGTAAGGAGGGTTCGCGGGTCACGCAGCCCGCCCGCGAAGACGATGACGGCAAAGACCGTCAAGGCAATCACAATCACAAAGTAGATACGGCTTTCCGTCCACTGCTCCAAATCCCTCAGCCAGGACCACTTGATGATGTCAGTGCACAGGCGGCTGAAGAGATCAAGCACGCCGATCTGGGAGGTGAAGAGGATCGCCCAACCCATGAGGAGAAAGACATACTTGAAAAACCCGCCAAACTGCTGCGAGAGGACCTCGGCCTCGCCCTTGATAAAGACGATGCCCTTTCCGTATCCCTCCACGCCGTAAACGGTGTTGTAAGACAGGAAGCTCAGGAGCACGATGCTGATCGCGGTGAGGCAGAAGAACGATAGGAAGTGCTCCGTGTTGGCCGACCTCCACCACTGGCGCCATTGGGCGATGTTCTCGGGCGTGAGCTTGAAGGAGAAACCCGCTTCGGCGAATTTGATGTCTTCTTCACCGGTAATCGGGCTTACGATCTTGCCGGCATAGTGGCCCATGGCAAAGCCCTTCTCGCGGATATAATGGCCTTGAACCATGTTGGTCATACCACCCATGCCCGCGTAGGCGATGGCACCTAAAAGGGTGGGCCAGGCGTTGGCCGCGTTAATCTCTCTGAGATAGCTGAAGTCGCCGATGGATTTCAGCCAGAGCCCGAGGGTCTCGGCCTTGATGACGGTGAAGACCGTAATGAGCAAAACTATGAAGACAAATGCCACCAGGGCTTCCTGGAGTTTTTCCATAAACCGGTAGACCACGGGCGAGAGTACCAGGAATGCACCGCAGAGGATCACCGAGATGATGGCATAGATCCGCTGGTATCCTCCTATGGCCTCTTCGGAGGCGCCGGGATGAAGAACCCAGGCCAGGAGCTTAGCCGAACCGGCCACCCACCCAGGCCACATGTTCGGTATGACCACGCAAATGAGGAATATGGCGCCGAAGCCTTTCCAGAGCCGGCTGAATCCGGCGACACTCGTTTCTGCAGTGAGCAGGGTGTACCGTTCGATCTCCATGTTGATAAAGAACTGGGTCAGGGCCCCGACGATGCCGGCCCAAATGATGGCCAGCCCGTAGGTGTAAGTGAGATACGGCCAGAAGATAAGCTCTCCGCTCCCAATAGCCAGCCCGGCGACGATGATGCTCGGACCGAGCATCTTGTACCACGGCAACGCGGCGGGGAGTTCACGATACCTGATCGGCGGGTATTGCCCTCTTGGTAGGACATCTTGCGGTACTTCCGGCAAGCCTTTCACATCCACATCGTTTTGCTGTTCCTGCGCCATCATCCCTCCCTCCTTAAAGTGAATTGCCAAGAACTGACCTTCCAAAAGACAAGATTTCCCTCCATACCCCAAACTTGGTCTTAATGCAATAAATTCATTATTTTACTGTGAATTTCAGTATTACTGATAGGTTAGTGGGCTGGATTGGCCGGGTTCTTTCGGTTGGCGCCGTTGAGACCGGAATTGTCTCAGTTCCGATGAACTTGCCCTGACCGTGCCCTCGCCACTTCAGTCCCGGTCGGGATACCATCCAAACCGGTCCGTGTCACCGTCGGGGCGGCAATCCGAGTGGCGAACCGGGCCGCCTCCCAGGCGTTTCCGTCGGTCTCACTCAGTCGAACCAAAAAGGAAGCCGCGAAGATGTCCCCGACGCCGGTCGGGTCGGTCTCCTGTACCTCCAGGGAGGGGAAATGACGCCGTTGGCCGCGATGACGGACCACACAGCCGCCGGCCCCGTCGGTGATGACAAGCAGCTTGCACAATCGTTTGTAGAGCGACCAGGTGCCCTCATCCTGGATATCTTCTCGACTCACGATGACGGCTGAGGCTAGGGGCAGCACTTCAGGGGCGGCGGGCCACGGGATAAATTTGACACGCCCGTCCGGCTCCCATGTTCGGTGCCATCCCTGCGGCGTAAGTCCCACGAGGCGGTCTTGGAATATGTGGATCAGATCGGGGGCAAGCTCACGGGCCACCGGGCCGAGGTGGACGATGTCCGGCGCGCGCCACTCCGAGGGAACGGCCTCGGGTCCCAATGTCTCAGCGACGCTGTAAACGGTTTGCCTGCGGCCTAAGGGGGTATAGGTATTCTCAAAGGTCGTAGTACTTCTTGAAGGGATCAGGAGAAACGGGATGTCACCCAAGGTCTTTTTGAGGTCATAACCGGGTTCGGCGCTGGTGATAATGCCCGGATGCCGACCGAGCGCTTGCGCCGTGAGTGCGCTATAGGTCACGGTGCCGCCCACGAGCGGGCCGTCAGGGGTTAGATCGCGGGTAACATGCCCCACGCACAGATAGTCGATCGGTTCCAACATGGTGGCCGGCGTACCTCGGGGCCAGGTGTGAAAGATAAAC
Organism: uncultured Desulfobacteraceae bacterium; assembly: GCA_964484515.1. GTDB lineage: Bacteria > Desulfobacterota > DSM-4660 > Desulfatiglandales > HGW-15 > CAZAGT01. The sequence goes on from CAZAGT010000068.1 coordinate 2,945, forward strand.
GTCGAACCCGCCGGGGGCGACTTGAACGTTCGACGTTCGTTCTTTCTTCGGCTATCCCGCTTCGGCGCCCTTTATCCGACCCCCAATAGTGCGGGCGGCCAAGATCCCGCTCGCGGAGGCTTGGAGCAATCCCCGGGTGATGCCGGCCCCGTCGCCGATCGTGAAGAGGTTCTTTGTTTCGGATTCCATCTCCGGCGATATCTCGATGCGGTTGGAGTAGAACTTCACCTCCACGCCGTAGAGCAGGGTGTGCCTTGAATAGACGCCGGGGGCCAGTTTTTCGAGGGCTTCGAGCATTTCGATGATGCTCAGGAGGTGCCGGTAGGGGAAAACGAAGCTCAGATCTCCGGGGGTCGCGTCGATGAGGGTGGGACGGGTGAGACAGCGGGCGATGCGGGATTGGGTACTACGACGGCCGGCCAGGAGATCGCCCAGTCGCTGAATAAGGACACCCCCGCCGAGCAGGTTGGCCAACCGCGCGATGGAGATGCCGTAGGCGATCGGATCATCGAACGGCTCAGTGAAGCTGCTGCTCACGAGAATTGAGAAATTGGTGTTCTCGCTTTTCTTCTCGGCGTAGCTATGTCCATTGACGGTGACGATCTCCCCGTTCTCCTCGGTTACGACTTCGCCGTAAGGATTCATGCAAAAGGTGCGGACCTTCTCATCGAAGGTCTTCGAATAGTGAATCAGCTTCGACTCGTAGGTCGTGTCGGTGATCTCCTTTAACACAGGGGCCGGCAACTCCACCCGAACGCCGATATCCACAGAGGTTGCCCTTGTTCTCAGACCCAGGGACTGGACTTGTTTTTTCATCCATCCGGCGCCCGATCTGCCGGGGGCAACCACAACAAAACGGGAAGACAGGCTGCGGCCGTCCGAGAGCCTCACACCCTCAATGGTGTCGTGGTTCACCAGCAGTTCCGTGACCTGGACACCCGTTCGGGTCTCGACGCGACCATCCAAGGATTCACGGAATCGGTCCAGGATGGTGCGGCAGTTTTCAGTTCCGATGTGGCGGATACGGGAAGGTATCAATTCGAGGCCGGCCAAACGCGCTCGGTCTGCGAGTTCCTCTATCTGCGGCGATGCGTCACCGAAAATACGGTCGGGGGCTCCATATGCCTCGTAAATCGCGTCGGTGGCCTGGAGCAGTTGGTAGAGGTCACTGTCTTCCATAAACTCCCGCAGGACACCGCCAACTTCGGTAGAAAGGGTCAGCTTGCCATCACTGTAAGCGCCTGCACCCCCCCAGCCGCAGAGCATGTCCTCGGGGTTTCGGCGTCTGCGTTCGCTTAAGCCCTTCCCCTGCTCCAGCAGGAGGACGGGCTTGATGTCCATATCGGCCAGGGTAAGCGCAGCAAAGATACCCGCCGGACCAGCCCCGACAATGATCACTTCATAATCCATAACATCCCTACTTCCAGATTGAATTCTGCGCAGCCGGATCCTTGCCAAAGAAGGGTATTCGAGCGTTGATTTCCTGTCAAGTAGTCCGGCTGGGTTTGAGATCGATGAGAGAAGCCCGCCTGAGCCCCTTCTTTTCCCCTTTGTTTTGGATTGACCCTGCCGTAATTTCACCTCTATAGTATGCTCATACGCATTACACCAAGACGGGACAAAGATTTTAGCTGTCAGCCCCGCCGCTTGCCGCAGGAGCGGCCAAATGGATCGACCGATAAACTTCATAAGAATGGTGCCCGGGTTTGGCATTTTCAGATATTTCAACACATGTTCGCCCGGCCATGGGGGGCTCTTTTCAAAAACGAGGGATTGAGTGCGTTGTCTCGGCTCAAGGCGCTACCCGAGTCGGCCGGAGGGCCACCGCGGAATAGGCCGGATTGACCGCCTTGGCCCATTCGCCGAGTCTGCTCCGGCCGCCTTGCCCCTCGGCCGTGAGCTCGGGGCCGAACGGCTTGCAAGCTTCTTCAGCGTTCGAGCAGGTAACGTTTCGTTTTTGAAAAGAGACCCCCATGGCCGGGCGATAAGGTATCACAGATCTCATCCCATGAAGTTTCCGACGAAGTGCCGGCTTGGGGCCCAAGCTTGACGCGACGGGCTGACGGCTCTCCTATCTGCCGGAGCTCAATCGGGATACTAGTATAGGAAAAATGAGGCCGAGCTGCAAGCGAGCTCCGTCCACTGAGCCTTTCGGAGCAGCCCCTCTGCGATCCCTGTGGGCATGAGGATCAGGTTGACACGATCGTGTGGGTTTTGTAAAAAAGGCGCCCCTGCGGCTCCGGTTGAATGACGGTTATTCCCCGTGCTTCGAGATGACCCTGAAACACGACTAAGGGAGGCAACCAGACAAACCCTCAAGGGCCGCTCCCGGCTCAGGAGTCCGAGGCGTTGCCATGCAAATTCGACCTGAACAGATCGCCTTCGATATCGACGGTGTTGTAGCTGACACCTTCCGTACTTTTGTACATAAGGCCAGGCGAGAATTTGGGTACCAAATTCGTTATCAAGACATTACTGAATACGACTTCCTGAAAGTGGTCGAGATCGACGAGCAAATCACCCTGAGGATCTTTGAAACCCTACTCGCCGAGCCGATTGCGAGTGGCATCAAACCTCTTGACGGTGCGGTCGAAGTCCTGACAAGGCTTTCCCGTGCAGCGCCGCTCCTGTTCGTTACGGCGCGCCCAAACAGAGACGCCATCCTGGAATGGGTCTATGTGAATCTCCCCGAAGTGGATACGACGTCCATACATCTGGAGGCAACGGACACCTATACGGCCAAACTTCCGATTCTTCAGGAAGCGGGCATCAGGTACTTTGTTGAAGACCGGCTCGACACCTGCTATCTCCTCGAGGAGGTATCCATCGTCCCCATCGTTTACAGGCAACCCTGGAACGAGAAACCACATCCCTTTCACGTCGTCGGGGATTGGGACGATCTCGCAGGTCTAATCGCGTGGTGATCGACGGACTTCGTGTGAATTTTGAATTGAAGGAACCCCATCACTCATCATCATTGACAGACGGGAGCAGGTTGTTTTATCTATGGGTCCCATAAGCCACTTTCACACAGGAGGTGTAACGTTATGCCCAGTTATGATTTCAAATGTGAAAAGTGCAAGAAGAAATTCACGCTCTTTATGTCCATCTCGGAATTTGGGAAGAGCAAAGTCAGATGTCCGAAGTGTAAAAGCACCAGAGTACAACAACAGATAACAGCCTTCCAGGTTGTGACCTCAAAGAAGAGCTGATCACGATGCAATGCCCTCATTGTTCTGTAGAAATCCCCGGAAAGGCGTGCCCCGAATGTGATGCCGGCGTCCCCTTGGCTAGCCGATACTGCATGATGTGTGGGGCCGAGTTCCAAGATGAACGGTCGAACCAGGACGACGACCTCGACATCGAGAATCGGGTCCTCTGCCCGGATGGGACCTGTACCGGCATCATTGTTGACGGTCGATGCACAGAATGCGGCACCTCGGGTGGCGAGAAAGAATCAAACCCTTGAGGGCCTAGCAGGACAGACCCCCTTGTATGAATTGAAAGTCATTTCCAGCATTGCCGCCGCCCACCAGCTGAGGGGCGTTGAGGGGAAGTGCGAAGCGTTGCACGGACACAACTGGAAGGTCGAGGTCTTTGTCCAGGGTGAAGAGTTGGGGGCCGACGGCCTGCTGCTTGATTTCAAATGGATCAAGAGGGCCACGGAAAAGGCTTTACAGGAGCTTGATCACAAGTTCCTGAACGAACTGGAAGCCTTTGACGGTCTCAACCCGTCCTCCGAGAATCTCGCGCGCCATATCCTCGAATCCATCCGCGAGCAGCTTGACCAGGAAAACGTCAGCGTCAGCAAGGTTACGGTCTGGGAATCGGACACAGCGGCGGCCACATTTGAACCAACCTGATCGACTCCTCGTTCGGGATACCACCTCAGATTCGAACGTTCTGCGCCATGATGACAAAAACGGCAGTGGAGGCGGTGGCAAGCAAATGAGACGCAGGACGTCCTCCGCCACGATGGCCTCTCAACAGTAATGCGCACGATCGCCTTTATCCCAGCAAGGTATGAGTCCAAACGCTTTCCGGGCAAACCCCTAGCCCGCATTGGCGGCAAACCTATGATCCAGCACGTCTATCAACGTGCTCTGGCCTGCCACGAGATCACCGAGGTTTTCGTCCTTACGGACGATGAAAGGATTTCCAATTGCGTTACCGGTTTCGAGGGCCAGGCCCTGCTTACCCCCACGAACCTCCCTTCGGGCACAGACCGGATCGCCCATGCCGTTGCGCAGATGGAGTTGAGCGGTGAGGACATCGTCGTGAATATTCAGGGGGACCAACCCCTTTTCCATTCCGCAGCCCCGAAAGACCTCATCAAGCCGCTCCGAGACGACCCCGACGTGCGTATGACGACCCTGAAATACAGGATCAAAGACGAAAGCGAGATCGAAGATCCGAAGCATGTCAAGGTCGTCACTAACGAGAGAGGGTTTGCCCTTTATTTCTCTCGATCCCCGATCCCCTTTTTCCGCGATGCAGAATCCCGTCGGATCTACTACAAACACCTCGGGTTTTACGCCTATCGGGTAGGGACTCTGAGGGATCTCTTGCGCCTTGCCATCCGACCGCTCGAGTCCGCCGAGAAACTGGAACAACTGCGGGCCCTCGAACATGGAATTGAGATCAAGGTGGTTGAAACGAGCTTCGACTCCTTTGAGGTGGATACGCCTGAAGATATACTGGAAGCAGAAGCGCGGCTTAGAGCAGAAACAGTCCGCCCGTGATCCATGAAGAAGATATGGCGACTTAGACCCCCCTCATCCCATGCTCCACAGCTCGCCCGTGAAGCGGGGCTATCCCTCCTGGAGGCCCAACTACTGATTCATCGCGGCATATCCGACCCGAACAAGGCCCGCTCCTTTTTGTCCCCCAGACTTTCCCAGCTGCTCGATCCGATGCTGTTGAAAGACATGGACAGGGCCGTGGCATCCATCCTGAAAGCCGTTGAGGATCGACGCCCGATTACGATCTACGGCGATTTTGACGTCGACGGGCTTACGGCCACCGCCCTTTTACTGCGGTTCTTCAAGAGTATAGAAATTCCTGCCTCCGCCTACATCCCCAATCGTCTCGATGAGGGATACGGGCTTCATCCTGCCGCCGTCACGAAGATCGCCCGGCAAGGCCCCGGACTGCTTGTCACGGTCGACTGCGGTATCGCCAACCGTGAAGAGATCGCTCTGGCCAAGAGCTTGGGGTTGGAGGTGGTAGTGACCGACCATCATCGTCTGCCGGGCGATTTTGAGGCGATCTGCCCCGCGGTTAATCCCCAGCGTCCGGATTCGCAGTTCCCCTGTCGGCACTTATCCGGCGCCGGACTCGCCTTTTTTCTGGCCATTGCCTTGAGGGCCGCCATGCGAAAGAGGGCTTGGTTTCGCAATCGTCCCGAGCCGGACCTTAAGGACTATTTGATTCTGGTTGCCCTTGGAACGGTCGCTGACATGGCTCCGCTGGTTGATCAGAACAGGATCCTGGTCTCGTCCGGATTGCGGCGAATGGACCCGACCCTTTGGCCGGGGATAGAGGCTCTCCAGGAGGTGGCTGGCATCAGGGTCGGGGCACCACTCAGATCAGAGGAGTTGGCCTTCACTTGGGCACCGCGACTCAACGCGCCGGGGAGGCTGGGAGCGGCCGATGTCGCGCTCCGGGTCCTCACCAGCCGGGAACGATCCATCGCGAAGGTCGCAGCCGATGAAATCAACCGTTTGAACCAACGTCGCCAGGCGATTGAGCGAAAGGTCCTCATTGACGTTGAGAGCCAGCTTGCGTCGGCGGGGAATCTGGCGCATCAGCGGACGTTGATCCTCGCGGGTACGGACTGGCACAGGGGAGTCCTCGGGATTGTGGCCGCCAGACTCGTGAACCGTCTGCATCGGCCCACACTGGTTATGAGCGTCAATGGGCACCTCGCCTACGGCTCGGGCAGAAGTATTGCGGGCTTCAACCTCCATCGGGCCCTCTCAAGAAGCGCCCGCCTCTTCAGGAAATTCGGCGGACACGATCATGCGGCGGGGTTTACGCTCGAAACCAATCGGATTGCGGATCTCAGGAGGGAGCTGGAGGCCTATGCCCGTTGCGAGCTGAGCAAGGAGCAGCTGACCCCCGAGGTCATCGTTGATGCCGAAGTGACGTTGGCGGAAATGACCCGCGAACGCGTCGCGGCCATTCGCTCGTTGTCTCCTTTTGGACCTGGGAACCCCGAGCCCTTATTCTATGCGTCGTCGGTGGAGGTCCTGCGATCTCAGGCGGTGCGGGAAAGACACTTGCGGTTGCGGTTGCGGCAAGGCGACGCGGTGGTGGAGGCCATCGGCTTCGACTTATCAAACGGGGCTCCCAGGAAAGGGGACCGAATCGATGTGGTCTTTACGCCGGACATCAACCTGTGGCGAGGCAACGAGAAGATCCAATTGAGGCTGGAAGATCTGGCGGTCGCAGGTAAACACTCACGATTGGTTCGAGAGCTGTAAGGAGGCTGTCGGAAAACGCCTATCTACTGCGTTACCCTCATCCCTCGTCACTGCGGCGTACTCTCTATGTACGCCTCATTCCTCGGGATTTCGGAAGCCTTGCATCTGGACATTTTCCGACAGCCTCTCAGCTGCGGGTTTTTCGGGAGTCTAAAAAAGTGCCTTCTCTATTTAACGAAGATCTTGGCGGCCGACTCTATATCTTCAGGCGAGAAGACAAAGAGGGATTTCTTGCCGCCGGGGAGGGCGGAGCCGTAGACATAGTTGATATTGATGTCCTCTTGACCGAACTTCTCAGCCATCTTTGCCAACGTACCGGGTCGGTTGTCGATCTCGAGGGCAACGACCGGGACGATGTCAAAGAGGTAGCCGCTCTTGGATAGCGTATCGATGGCTTGGTCCGTCTGATCCACCAGCAGACGGATGAGCGCAAAATCAGCGGAATCCTTCTTCATCGAGCCATAGGAGGCTGCCGGCGCAATTCGCTTCAAGGATTTCCCTCTCGCCTTGAAAAGCGCTTGCACATAGGCTGAGGCATCCTGAATGGTCAGGGCGTCTATGTTGATGCGTGCCTTGGCCAAGGTGCCGGCCAATCGACCCAACTCCCCCGGGGCGTTGCGCAGGAAGAGTTGGATCTCGGTTCTCACCATCTGGAGGCCTCCTGGCTCCCGTCCGAGACCGCGGGTCGGTCTCCCTTAAAGCCGCGGTAATCTTTGAGGTACTTCAAGAACTCAGAATCGGTCGATAGGATAAGGTCGCTGTCTTTGTCCATAGTCGTTTTGTATATTTCAAGGGTCTGCAAAAAAGAATAGAATTCAGGATCACGACCAAAGGCCTCCGCATAGATTCTCGTGGCCTCGGCGTCCGCCTTGCCCTTGATTTCTTGGGCCTGGCGATAAGCGCTCGAATTGATCAACTTCAATTCCTTTTCCATATCGCCCTCGATCTTGCGGGCCTCCCCCTTCCCTTCGGAGCGAAACTTCTCGGCAATCTGCTTCCTTTCCGCGATCATCCGGCTGTAGACCGACTGCCGAACCTCCTCCACGTAGTTCAAGCGCTTGATCTTGACGTCCACCAGCTCGATCCCGAATTTCTCCAGCTTGGGTTGGGCCTGATCCATGATCCCTTTGGTGATCTTCGGACGACCCATCTTGACTTCACCCAGGGGACTGGTCTCTTTGACCTGATCCACCCCCTCCTCAAAGGTGTCCAATTCGCGGTTCGTGCTTCGGACGGTCTCGATAAGCGGGTAGGACGTCACGAAATTGCGGACGGCAGAGTCGATGATATCGTCAAGACGTGCCAGGGCCCCGACTTCGTTGTTTACGGTCTGAAAGAAGGCCAAGGGATCAACGATCTTCCATCGCGCAAATGTATCCACATAGATAAATGTCTTATCTAGGGTCGGGATTTGGCCGGGATCCCCATCCCATTCGAGAAGATTCTTGGGGAAATAATTTGCCCGCTGAACCAAAGGTATCCTGAAGTAGAGGCCGGGGTCGACCTTCGGTTTTCCCACCGGCTTCCCAAACTGAGTAATGACCACCTGTTCCGTCTCATCCACGATATATATTGATCCGAACAGGATGATGAGTAAAACGGCAAGCGGAATGATCAAGGTCTTGTAGTTCACTGGCCTCCTCCTTGGGACTGGCCCAGATTGAGAAGCGGAACCAGGTTCTTCTGCTCTGCGTCCATGAAGTATTTGTTGCCGAGCTTCGGGAATATGGCGCTCAAGGCCTCAAGGTACAGCCGCCGCTTGGTGACGTCCTTGGCCTTGGCGTATTCCTCGTACTGGGCCAGGAACCGGGCGGCATCACCCTTGCCCCGGTTGACCCGATCCACGGCATAACCTTCCGCTTCCTTGATCGTCTTCTCGGCTGCTCCGCGGGCCTGGGGAATGAGTTTGTTGTATTGCTCGCGGGCTTGGTAGATCATTTTTTCTTTTTCTTGAACGGCCTGATTGACTTCGTTAAAGGACGGCTGGACCGGCTCAGGGACATTCGTCTTTTTCATCTCGATCGTCGTCACCTTAATCCCCGTCTCGGCCTCATCCAGCTCTTTTTGAAGGAGTTCTTCGGCCTGGCCCGCAATCTCCTCCCGCTTGCTGATGACTTCATTGATGCTTCTGTCGCCCACGACCGAGCGCATGGTGGCCTCGGAGAGATCCCTCAGCGTACTCCTGACATCGCGGACCTTGAAGAGATACTTGTATGGATCCTTGATGCGGAATTGTACAATCCAGGGAACCACGGCCACATTGAGATCCCCTGTGAGCATCAGCGATTCGTTCAGGTACGCCGACCCGGATGCATAGCGGGTGCGCACGCCCGCCTGGATCGTGCGAAAGCCGAATTCCTCCTTGTAGACATAGCGCACCTTTACCTTGGTCACTTTTTCAATGCCGCGCGGCAGCTTGAAGTTGAGACCCGGTGGAGTCGTTCGGACGTACTTTCCAAACCTTTGAACGACCCCGACCTCGTCGACCGCTACTGTATAGATCATTGAAGAGGCCAAGTAGAAGACGAGGATGGCGACGATGATCAGCCAAATCCCCGGAAATTTTCCCTTGGCCCCTCTGACCCTTTTTAGGATCTCATCCACCTGGGGCGGTGGGCCGCCGCCGGCGCGGGGTTTCTTTTGTTGCTGCAGTTTTTCCCAATCCCAAGCCATCTAAGGCCCCCAAATGTCATTTGATATTGAAATAAACGCTATAAAGATATAGGGTAACGGCGCTTTCGTCAAGATGCAAACGGTCCATCGATGGCATACTCAATGGCTTATCTGAGACGCGATGTCTGAAGAAAAAGGGACTCTCGTCCCTCTCAAAGACGTGATCACTTCACTGCTGGAGGACTCCAGGCTCCCCTTCAATCCGGCAGACGCACAGATCTGGGAGGTCTGGCAGGATGTCGTGGGCCAAGCGATTGCAAGGCACGCCCATCCGGCATGGATCAAGGATGCCCGCCTACGGGTCACGGTCTCCGACCCTATTTGGATCCAAGAATTGAAATTCCTGGGAAATGACATCAAGGCCAAACTGAATCAGAAATTGGGCCGGAACGCTGTGAATACGATCGAGTTCAGGTTGGGCGCGAGATAGTCAAATGGCCATTATCGAAGCGGGGCGGGAGGAGTTTTAGACCCTTTCCGCCCTGCAAATGGGCCTCGATGAGGACGCGTCTTCCCTCGGACCGAGGCCCGGGATATATGAACTCCATCCTCTTGGGCTCGAGATCGAAGCCCCTCATTTTCACCAATAGATCTACAATCCTCTCCGCCGGGTAAATCATCGCAAGCCGGCCCGCTACCCTCAATAGCTTTCTCGACGCTTCGAGGACGTCGTCAATGACGGCAAGCATTTCATGGCGCGCGATGGCCTTTTGGGGATCGGGGTTGACGCGGCCGCTCTCCTTTTCTTGGTAAGGAGGATTACACACGACCACATCAACCGACGATGGCTTGAGGGGCGGATGGCGGATATCTCCTAGAATGACCGACGCCCGATCCTGATAGCCGTTGAGAACCACGTTTCGCGCCGACTGTGAAGCGAGCTCGCTCTGGATCTCTAGACCATAGACATAGCCTGGGGACTTTCTATCAAGCAGAAGCAACGCTACGATGCCACAGCCGGTTCCGAGATCGACGACGGTGTCGTCCGGCTTGACCGTGACGAACTCGGCAAGCAAGAGGGCATCAGCGGAAAAGCGATACCCATTCACGGACTGAATGACTCTCAAGCGACCGTCACTGATAGCATCAATCGACTCACCCGCTCTTAGGTCGATATCAGGGGAGTTCATCGTTTTGGTCACTTCGAAGACGACCTCTATTCTGTTGGGATATCGATTCCCTCCATGATCGGCCGCCCGAACCTGGATTCCTTGCTCACATCTCGAGGACCGAACCCCGACGACCGATGAGACCGTTACAGGCGGCGCAGGAACGCGCGATCCGACCTGCTTTAAGGCCCCGGGGACCCGTTACTTTATCCTACGTGACGACCAGTAAGATCGTGCCGGCGACTCGAGTGGGTGTCTGCCGCGACAATGGCCTTCACTCCGGCTTCATGATAGTCTAAGTTGTCTCAGTCTTCCAGGGTCTCCTAGGTTGTGATCACCCGGACGATAGAGAATCCGAGCCTCAGGGGGCTGGTCTCCGCCTAGGCGCTTGGCGGATCCCTGCTCTGATATCATAAATCCGAAGCACGAAATCTTAAAGTCGAAACGGTTCGACAGGCTCACCGCCCTGAGCAGAGTCGAAGGGCAATATCGAATGACCGAAATCTCAATGACCCAAGCCGTGTGGCATAACTCTCTGTTCCATAAGCACCCTGTGGTTCGATTGCTTCTGTCATTTGGACATTCGGGCTTCGGATTTGTTTCGAATTTCGATATTCGAATTTCGGATTTGACGCTGATACTCCCTTACACGACGTTGCCGGTGAAATATGAGTGCGACCATAGGAGGTGGTTTCCTACGAAGAAATGAAACCGGAGGGTGCCAAGCATGAAACAGGTGGATCGTACCGACAAAGAACATCCTCAGCGGCACGCGATTAAACCAGACATTGTCGTCGAGGGTGGGCTACTACTCACGATGAAAGATGATGATGAACCCGTCGATGGGGCCACGCTCCTGATACAGGACGATCGCATCGTCGGCATTCAGGGCCCTGGGCGCGAAACCGAAAGCTTTCCCGGCGCAGAGATCATCGATGCACGAAACGGAATCATCATGCCTGGACTCGTCAATGCCCATGGTCACACGGCAATGACGCTCTTCCGCGGACTCGCTGATGACCTGCCTCTCCAAAGCTGGCTGTTCGATAAAATCTTTCCGGCGGAGGCAAGGCATTTGGACCCGGAAACGGTTTACTGGGGAGCCCTCTTGGGCTGCTTGGAGATGGTCGCTGCCGGAACGACCACGGTCTCTGACGGGTATTTCTTTCAAGACGCTACCGTTCGGGCTGTTCTCCGCGCTGGGCTGCGAGCGTGCGTCGCGCAGGGAGTCATCGATTTTCCGGCCCCCGGCGTCAGTGATCCCAAGGACAACCTAAAGGTCGGCCGGGCATTCGTCGAAAGATGGATCGGCTCATCGGATCTCGTGACCCCGGGCCTCTTCTGTCACAGCCCTCTGACCTGCTCCGAGCAAACCCTCACGGCAGCCATGCGAATTTCACACGAATATGAGCTGCCCCTGCAAATTCACCTTGCCGAGACCTTGGCGGAGGTCGAGGAGGTAATCGCCAAGACCGGCTGTCGGACCGTTCCCTACTTGGAGCGATTAGGGCTGCTGAGCGACAAGCTGATAGCCGTCCATGCCGTCCATCTCAGCCGGGAGGAGATAGACCTTCTCGTCCAAAAGGATGTGAGGGTTGTCCACGCACCTGAGAGCAACATGAAGTTGTCCTCGGGGGTGGCAGCGGTCGCGGAGATGACCGCCTTGGGGCTGGCCGTCGGTCTAGGCACGGACGGGGCCGCCTCAAACAATAATCTTGATCTCTTCCAGGAGATGGACTCTGCGGCCAAATTGGCCAAAATCTCCACCCTCGACCCGGTCAGCTTGGATGCCAAAACGGTCTTAAAGATGGCGACCTCATGGGGGGCCAAGGTCTTGGGACGTGAAAAGGATATCGGCACCCTCGAGGTCGGGAAGAAGGCGGATGTCATCGTTGTAGATGCACGAAGCCCCCATATGTTACCGCTTTATAATCCGGCCTCTGCCCTCGTCTATTCGGCGAATGGAGCCGATGTGAAAGACGTAATTGTAAATGGTCGCATACTCATGAAGGAGAGATCTATTCTGACGCTCGATGCCGATGAAATTATGGGCAAGGTAAACGCTATTAGTCGGGAAATAGCCGGCTAAGGCGCATCTGAACCCTATCAACGAATCTCAGTAAATCTAACGCGTGCGAACTTTGAAATATTTCAGCAGACTCAGGAAAGCATCAAACCGCAGAGGCGAAAAGGATAACCGTCATCAAAAGGGTTGCCTTGCCCCCTGTTACATGCTATTGGTGCGCCTGCACTGTTGGTTTTCACGAGATCGAAAAAGGCCATCGGCTTGCAATCTGTCCCCCAATTGAGGATCGAGTAGGCGAGCCGATGTACATTTCAGAAAAAGACGAATGCTTATCCCCCTTAAAAAATTCCTCCTTCTCATCATCCTTCCTCTCATCATTCTGCTCGTCGCTTTAAGCTGGTTCCTGACCATCGTTTTTGAGGGCGAAACGCCGACCATCGATCTGGACCCGCTTCCCCTTTATCTATCAGAAAACACGACGGGCAGTGTTCACATCGTCGACCGCAAACGGGGCCTCAAGAGACTAAAGGTGATTCTCAGCCAGGAAGGCCGGGAGATCACGATCCTCGACAAGAAGTTCCCTTTCAAGGGCCTATTCAATCGTCAGGGTTTCCACGAATATACGGCCGAGTTCGCTATCGACCCCTCGCAACTTGATTTGTCACAGGGTCGAGTGGATCTGCATGTGCATGTCTGGGACTTTTCGAGAAAAGGCGGCGGTGACGGAAACCATGCGGTGGCCCATCGTAAGATGATCATTGATACGATCGCACCGGCCATCCGAGCCATTAGCCGGATGCACAACGTCAACCTGGGAGGCGCCGGGCTGATCATCTATCAGGCCTCATCGGACACGAAGGAGAGCGGCGTCTTCGTAGATGATCTCTTTTTCCCTGGTTTTGCGATTGACGGCGTCTCCATGAAAGGCATCCATCACTGCTATTTTGCCTTGCCCTACAACACGGGCTCAAACCCAAACATCTACCTGTGGGCCAAGGATAGGGCCGAAAACGAATCTAAAACGACCTTTTACTACCACCTTCGTAAGCGCAAGTTCCGTAACGAAAGGATCAAAATCACCGACAGGTTCTTGAAACGTGTTCTGCCCTACTTCTCATACGTCCCGGAGGAGCCCGGTGAGAGCGAGATCCAGCGATACCTTAGGATCAACAAACAAATAAGAGAGGAAAATCATCGTACCCTTCTTGAAATGGCGAAGAACACGGATGCGAAACGCCTCTGGGAAGGTCCCTGGCTGCGGCTCAAGAATTCGGCGACGATGGCCAGGTTTGGAGATCATCGGACCTACGTCTACCACGGCGAAACCGTAGATGAGCAATTCCACCTCGGTGTCGACCTAGCCTCTCTGGCGAACTCCCCGGTCCCGGCCGGAAACAACGGCCGAGTGGTCTTTGCGGACAGGCTTGGCATCTACGGTATCTCCGTCGTGCTGGACCACGGCCAAAGTATCTTTTCCCTCTATGGACACCTCAGTCAGGCGGCAGTCAAGGTGGGCCAGGACGTACAAAAGGGCGATCTTATCGGTTACACGGGCCAAACCGGTCTTGCCGGAGGGGATCACCTCCACTTTTCCATGCTCGTAAACGGCGTCTTCGTGAATCCAATCGAGTGGTGGGATGCCCACTGGATTCAAGACAATATCACCAGAAAGATAGCCCTCTTGGAGGGGAGTACGTCCTGATACAGACCTGCGGTCAGATCCTCGTCCTTTCTCCGCCCCTTATAAGATGATCTCTTGCGCCGCGCGGCCTTAGCCTGCCGCTTTTCACTTTCCAACCTTGCGGTATCCCCTTACCACCCAGTAAATACCCCACGACGCTAGGACCGGGCCAATGCCGAAGTACAGAAACCGAAGCCAGCTCCCTTCCCACGGCTCGAGGAACGCGGCCATCAACGCCGCCCAACAGAGGGAGGCCACGATGGCCAGGCGCAACCGCCCCGCCAAGGGCATCGGTGAACCCTCTGTTCGACTGCCGGATCCCGCGCTCCTCAGCTTAGGCAAGTAGACGACGATCACGATGACCAAGACCACTAGCAGTATTTCTTGAATCCCAGAACCCATGTGCCCGGAGCCCCTATCGTGGATTGAGGTGGTACTCAGGGCCCTCAGCCATCGCGGGACGATCGGTTACGCCATAAGGGCGACCGGAGGAAGGGGCCATACAAAGAAATGTAATCTGAATGGCAGTCATCTCATATCTTCAGCCGACGACAACGCGCAGTGCCCGTTTCCGTGGTCCTCTTTTCCCTTTTAAGGAGAGGAAATTCAATCCGGAAGCATGATTTGGGGTTATAGCTAGCACAATTCGGGGGCCCGGGCAAGGCTCGGCCGGATTGGTTTCAAGCCGACGTATTTCATGCTATCATCAGCACGACGCAGTACTCCTCTGAAAC
>CAZAGT010000069.1:0-10177 GCA_964484515.1 uncultured Desulfobacteraceae bacterium
CTTTTGGAGCTCCTTAGGGGGAACGACGAGCCCGATTTTGGTAAACACATCCTGCCGGGCACGTTTACGAACCGACGAGTCATGGCCTATCCCTACCGTCGCGAAAACAGGATTCAGGACATCATCTTTTTCACCGACCAGGAGGGAGTGCGACAAGACAAGGTCGTGGACAATATCCGTGATTCCGAATACTGGCGAGATGTCGGCACCCTTGACGCCTATTGGAACGCGAATATGGACCTGACCGGCGTCGACCCATACTTCAATATGTACGGTCGCCTTTGGCCCATCCGGACCTTTCAACGTCAGTATCCACCCGCCAAGACCGTCTTTGCGAAGAGTTCAGGCCCCAAGGCGCGGATCGGAAAGGCCCTTGATTCCTTGGTGGCACACGGCTGCATCATCAGTGGAGGACTCGTCCGTAACAGCGTCCTTTCCTACAACGTGTTTGTTCACAGCTGGGCCGAGGTGGAGGAATCGGTGATCATGGAAATTGTGGTTATCGGTCGTCGCGCGCGCATCAAGAAGGCCATCATCGACGAGAGCGTCGGGATTCCAGCCGGTTTCGAAATCGGATATCAGCCAAAAAAAGATCGAAAGCGTTTTTCTGTGACACAACGTGGCATTACGGTGGTCTCGCGGGAGGACTTCCCCAAACCGTGAAACATCACGGCCCCTACCCCGCGCCCGCGTCGAAGGTAGCTCCCCCGGACCGTCACCGACAAAACGACCATCTGAGAGGCGTGAAGCTCTCAGTTCGTGAGCGGAATTGAAACGTGTAATGGCAGCAAGATTGCAAAGAATGCCCTATCGGTTGTGCAGTAAACTGGCCAGTCCTCCGAAATCGATACGGTGACGCCAGATGACGTCTAGACGCTACAGAGGTGTTCCATGAAGCCCAAGCATATGTACAGCGTGATTCCGAATCTCCCTCCCCCGCTGGAGCCCTTGAGGAAATTGGCCTATAATGTTTGCTTCAGCTGGAAGGACGAAATCCAGGCCCTTTTCCAGCGGATCGATCCTCGTCTTTGGGCTGTGACGCGCCAAAATCCGGTCCAGATGCTGGGGCGCGTCAGCCAGGAGCGGCTCGACGCCTTAACCCGCGACCAGGGCTTCATGGCCCAGTTGGAAAGGGAGGCCCAAGACCTAGAGCGTTACCTTTCCAAACCCCGTATTCAGACCATGGATTACTGCTCCGAAGGGACGTTGATGGCGGCCTACTTCTCGGCCGAATTCGGTCTGGCCGAGTGTCTGCCCATCTATTCGGGGGGACTGGGTGTCCTTGCTGGCGACCACCTCAAATCTGCCAGCGACCTGAATGTACCCCTGGTGGCGGTCGGGCTCCTCTATCAGGAGGGATACTTTAGCCAGTACCTTACATACGACGGTTGGCAGATGGAGACTTACGCGGTCAACGACTTCGCCAACATGCCGGTCAAGCTCATGCGAAACGCGGAGGATCAGCCTCTCCTCGTCAGCGTGGACTTCAAGGGCCAGCCGGTCCAGATCCAGATCTGGCGGATCGATGTAGGTCGCGTCCCGCTTTACATGCTTGACACCAACATCGAGGCCAACCCACCCGAAATCAGGCGTACCACGGGTCAGCTCTATGGTGGCGATCGTGAAATGCGGCTACGACAGGAAATCGTGCTTGGGATCGGGGGGATTCGGGCTTTGAAGGCCCTCGGCATCGAGCCCACGGTGATCCACATGAATGAGGGCCATTCTGCCTTCTCGGCCTTAGAGCGTATCAATATCCTGCGAAAGGAGAATGGGCTCTCATTCGATGCTGCCCGTGAGATCGTCTTGGCGAGCACGGTGTTCACAACCCACACCCCCGTTCCAGCGGGCAACGACGTGTTTGACCCCGAACTCGTGCGGGCCTATTTCGAGTCCTATGCCAAGGACCTCGGGATCAATTTTAAGGTCCTCATCGGATACGGCCGACTCGATCCGTGGAACGACACTGAACCCTTTGGAATGACCACGTTGGCATTAAGGCTTTCCGCCCACACGAATGGCGTCAGCCGGCTCCATGGGCAGGTCTCCCGCGCGATGTGGATACAGGTGTGGCACAACCATCCGGTCGAGGACGTCCCTATCGACCATATCACCAACGGCATCCACGTGCCTACGTGGATTTCACGCGAAAAAGGGGCCCTTTTTGACCGCTACCTTGGCCCGAACTGGGCTGAAGATCCCGACAATAAGCGGGTGTGGGAGCAGGCCTCCCAGATCCCCGATACCGAACTCTGGCGAACCCACGAACGCTGCCGGGAGCAACTGGTGAGTTTCGCACGTGCCCATTTGGCGGAACAACTTCAGAAGCAGGGGGCCTCCATGGCCGAGGTCCAGGCTGCCAGGGAAGTCCTGACCCCCGAGGCGCTGACAATCGGCTTTGCGCGGCGCTTTGCGACCTATAAGCGCGCAACCCTGCTTTTTCGTGACCCCGATCGGTTGGAGCAGATCGTCAACAACCCCGATCGCCCGGTTCAGATCATCGTCGCCGGGAAGGCCCACCCTCAGGATGACGAAGGTAAGGCGTTTATCAAGGCGATCATCCATTTCGCCCGTCAGAAACGGTTTCGTCGTCGGATCGTCTTCCTGGAAGACTACGACATGCATGTGGCCAGGCGGCTCGTCGCGGGCAGTGATGTCTGGCTGAATACACCTCGTCGGCCTCTGGAAGCCTGCGGCACCAGCGGCATAAAGGCCCTCGCCAATGGATCGTTGAATCTAAGCGTGCTGGATGGGTGGTGGGATGAGGGTTTTGATCAGGACTTCGGCTGGGCCATCGGCCATGGCGAGCTCTACCGCGATCACGAGGCCCAGGATGACATTGAGAGCCGTGACCTCTACAACCTGCTCGAAAAAGAAGTGGTGCCCCTCTTCTTTCAACACGGCAGCGACGTCATTCCGCGGGGATGGGTCGAAAAAATGAAGGCCGGTCTCTGTCGCCTACTCCCCGTCTTCAGTTCACACCGAATGGTTCAGGACTATATCAATCGTTACTACCTGCCTTGCTCCGAACGCTACAACGCTCTTTGTAGTGACGATCATAAGGGTGCCAAGGAACTGGCTGAGTGGCGCCAGCGACTGATGACGAGCTGGCACGAGGTCGCCGTAGCGGAAGTGGCCTCCGGCAACGGTCGCGAGTTGGAGGTCGGGCAGGAGCTTGAGATCCTGGCTCAAGTCAAGCTTGGCCCACTGAGCCCGGAAGACACCACGGTAGAGGCCTATTACGGGCGACTGGATCGTGACGGTGGGTTTGCGGACCGCGAGACGGTGGTCATGGACATGGTCGAAGCCAACGGAGACGTCTACACCTATCGCGGCCTGGTCCCGTGCAACAATACCGGCAACTTCGGTTGCACCGTCCGAATCATGCCCAGCCGCGATAGGCTGGAGAACCGGTTTGTTTGGGGCCTCGTCACATGGGCTTGACTCTGTCCCTTTGCCCTTTTAAGCTACTATTAATCACTTTCGATTTCTGAAGACAATCGCTGGCAAACGATTTTAAAGAGCCAAAGTGGTTTTTTCACATCATCAAATGAGCGACCGAGGGATGCCTCCTCGGATGAAACTTCATGAAATGAGGTCTTTGTAACTTATACGTCTGGTCATGGGGGTCTCTTTTCAAAAACGAAACGTTTCCCGCTCGAACGCTGAAGAAGCTTGCAAGCAGGGCGGCCGACGCAGATTCAGAGTATGCACCAAGGCTGTCAATCCGGCCTATTCCGCGGAGGCCCTCCGGCCGCCTCGGGTAGCGCCTTATGCCGAGACAACGCACTCAATTCCTCCTATTTTGAAAAGAGACCCCCATGGCCAGGCGACGACGCGTCGAAGAATCTAACAATGTCAAATTCAAGCACCATTTTCATGATGTTTCCCGCACGATCAAACTGGCCGTCCTCCTGAGGCAAGAGGCGGAGTCGGAGGGTCTGTGAAGCCGGATACAACTCTCAGCACCGAAGACATCAAACGGCTCGTCAGCGGCGAGTTGCACGATCCTTTCGCCCTGCTGGGAGCGCACCCATTGACGCTCGGGTCAACGCCGTTCGTCGCGGTTCGGATGCTGCTCCCGGGTGCCCGAAGCGTGGCCGTCCTGGATCTCGAACCGGGGCGTGAGATCGCTGCCCGGCGTCTGCATGACCAGGGCCTCTTTGAGGCCCTCTTGGATGGGGTGCGTACGATTTCGCCCTACCGGCTGAAGGTCGACTTCGGTACGGGTCTGATCTCGACCTTCTATGACTGCTACTCCTTTCTACCCGTTCTGAGCGATGACGACCTCTATCTCTTTAACCAGGGCAATCACTTTCGGATTTACGATAAACTGGGAGCCCATCCGTGGCGCCAACAAGGCGTTACCGGCGTCCTCTTTGCCGCCTGGGCACCGACCGCGGTCCGGCTGAGCGTGGTGGGCGACTTCAATCAATGGGACGGGCGTCGACATCAGATGCGCTCCCGAGGCTCCTCCGGTATCTGGGAGTTGTTTGTGCCTCATCTGGGACCGGGTTTGCTTTATAAGTTTGAGATCCTGACTCGCAAACGCGAGATACTGATCAAGGCCGACCCCTATGCCTTCCGTTTTGAGCAAAGACCGAAAACGGCCGCCGTCGTCCATGATCTCAGCGGCTACGAATGGCAGGATCACGAATGGATGACCGCTAGGCCCAAAAAGGACCCCCTTGATGCCCCCTTGGCTATTTATGAGGTCCACCTGGGCTCGTGGCGCCGTAAGCCCGAGGACGATAATCGCTGGTTGAGTTATCGTGAGGCGGCCGAAGAACTCGTTCCTTACCTCAAGGACATGGGCTTCAATTGTGTTCAGTTCTTGCCCTTGGCCGAGCACCCTTTCGATGGTTCGTGGGGCTATCAGGTTACCGGTTATTACGCCCCAACCTCACGTTTCGGAACCCCCGAAGACCTGATGTACCTTGTCGACCGCTGTCATTGCGAAGGAATAGCCGTCCTCTTCGATTGGGTCCCGGCCCACTTTCCTCGCGATGCCTATGCCCTTGAGTATTTTGACGGAACCCATCTCTACGAGCACGCCGATCCGAGGCAGGGAGTGCATCAGGATTGGGATACCCTCATCTTTAACTACGGGCGCAACGAGGTCTGCGACTTCTTGGTGGCCAACGCCCTGTTTTGGTTTGACAAATACCATGTGGATGGCCTGCGAATCGATGCCGTAGCCTCCATGCTCTATTTGGACTACTCAAGATCAGAGCAAGGGTGGGTTCCTAATCGTTACGGCGGCCGCGAAAATCTCGAGGCGATCGAGTTTCTCAAGAAGCTGAACACAAAGATCTTTGAGCTTTTCCCTGGGAGCATGACTGTTGCCGAGGAGTCCACGGCCTGGCCCGGGGTTACGCGTCCGGTCCATCTCGGCGGCCTTGGGTTCCTCTTCAAATGGAACATGGGCTGGATGCACGATATGCTCACCTTCATGTCCAAGGACCCGATCTACCGCCGCCATCACGTCGATAACCTCACGTTTGCACTCCTCTATGCCTTTCACGAGAACTTCATTCTGCCCCTCTCCCATGACGAGGTGGTCCACGGTAAGGCCTCCCTGTTGGCCAAAATGCCCGGAGATGATTGGCAGAAGTTCGCCAACGTGCGGTTGCTGCTCGGGTACATGTACGGAGAGCCTGGTAAAAAGACGCTGTTTATGGGTGCTGAATTCGGCCAATGGTCGGAGTGGAACCACGACCAGGCCCTGGAGTGGCATCTATTGGAATATGAATATCATCGAGGGCTTCAAAGGTTTGTCAAGGATCTCAATCGACTTTATCGGAGTGAACCGGCCCTTTACGAACGCGATTTTGACCCGGCCGGCTTTGAGTGGATTGACTTCCGGGACACGGACTCGGTGGTCGTCTCCTTCCTTCGTCGTGGTAAAAATCCTGCCCAAACGCTCCTTTTCGTCTTCAACTTCACACCCGTTCCGCGGCTGAGGTATCGTATTGGAGCACCTCAATCCGGGTACTACCGAGAGATCCTCAACTCCGATTCATCCCACTACGGGGGCTCGAACCTTGGCCTCTTGGGCGGTGCGAGGGCCGAATCCCGCCCCTGCCACGGCCGACCGTACACCCTCACCCTCAATCTCCCGCCGCTCGGAATGCTTATCCTGAAACCCGAAAGTTAGTCCTGCCGTAGCTGTCGATAAGAGCGTGGCTTAGCCGGCCAATACCTCTCTCACTTTCTGCGATAGAGCCTCGATGGTGAACGGCTTCTGAATGAAGCCGTCGCAGCCGCGCCTCAATATGTCGCTGGCCTGACCTTCGACGGCATACCCACTGGAGAGGAGGACCTTCACTTGGGGGTTTGTTTCCTTCAGCTTATCGTAAACCTGACCCCCTCCAAGCTGTGGCATGATCATATCGAGGATGACCAAGTCGATGTCCATGCTCTTTTCTTCGTAAAGCTCAATCGCTTCCTGGCCGCTATGAGCTTTATGAACATCGTACCCCAGTCTCTCGAGCAGGCTGGCCCCGACCTCAAGGACCAATTCCTCATCATCGACGATCAAGACCGTCTCATTCCCTTCGACGACCTGCTCCGGGCTTTCAACTCGAACAGGGAGTGTCTGTTTGGAGACCGGCAGAAAGACGGTAAACGTCGTTCCACGACCCTCTTCAGATTGCACATCGATATAACCGCCGTGGCTCTTGGCAATGCCGTAGACCGAGGCCAACCCCAATCCTGTGCCACGACCCATCTCCTTCGTCGTGAAGAAAGGTTCAAAGATACGTTCTTGGGTTAATTTGTCCATGCCGACGCCTGTATCGGTGATCGCTAAGGAAACATAACCGCCCGGCTTCGGTTCGTAGAGCTTGCCCGCCATCCCTTCGTGACCGGTATGATTCGTCTCTATCGTGAGGTGCCCCCCGGTTGGCATGGCATCGGCCGCATTCACAAAGAGGTTCAACAGCAACTGCTCCATTTGACCCTCGTCTGCGTCAATGGCCGGTAAATCGGCGGCAAGTTCCTTCTGAATGGTGACCTCCTTACGCGTTCGCCCGAACGCGTCCAAAACGTCCTTTACCAAGGCGTTGAAATCCACAGGTTTGACCTCGTATTTGCCCTTGCGGGCATAACCGAGAAGCTGAGAAGTCAGCTTGGCGCCACTCCGAACCTGCGCCTGGATGTTCTTGAGTGAATTGTAATCCCTGTGGCCTGGGTCCGCATCCAGAAGCATGAGGGAGGCATTCCCCTGGATAGTCATCAGAAGGTTGTTGAAATCGTGGGCAATGCCACCGGCAAGCGTTCCAATGGCTTCCATCTTCTGGGCCTCGTGAAGCTGCGATTGAATCTGCTGTTTTTCGGTGATGTCCCTGATGATGGCAACGTATCCCCTAACCGAACCTTTCGGGCCGGTTATGACTGAGGTGACCGTCTCGGCGGGAATGATCCTACCATCCTTGCGTGCGAATTCCCATTCCGCCCGAAACGAGTCATGGCTTTCAATGACCGGGTAGGCAGCCTGACCAAAGGACCGAAAGCTGCTATCGGATGGATGGATTATCCTTACCGACTGTCCTGCCACATCGTCGTGAGCGTAACCAAAAAGGTTGAGAAAGGCCCTATTGCAAGAGACGATCTTCCTGTCCTTATCAAGCATCAGAATAGCATCTGAAGAACACTCTACAAGTGTGCGGTACTTCTCTTCCGATTCTCGCAGATCCATCTCCGCACGCTTACGCTCGGTAATGTCTTCCCCTGAACTCAAGGTTCCGACAATATCACCATGGTCATTTCGCAAAACCGTATTGTGCCAGGCTATGTCCCGCTTTTCCCCGGTTTTCGTCAGGATGCGATTTTCGAAGTATTCGACCGGATCGACCCTTCCGGCCATTAATTCTCTGAATGCGCCCCAGACCGGTTCGCGAGCCTTGTCGGGCAGAAAAGTATCAAACCATGACGTCCCGATAATCTCCTCGCAATCACACCCAAGGATTTCACATCCTCTCCTGTTTATCATGCTCACCCGGCCTTCGCTGTCGAGTGCCACGAGCATGACACCGGCGATATCCAGGTACTTCTGAGCTAGGTCCCTTTCTCTGTTCAAGGATTCTTCCGCTTCAATACGTTCGGTCACGTCGACGAAAAAGCCTAGCATCGCGGGTCGATCTTGCCAGGTGATGAGGCTTGCCGTTGATTGAACCCAGATCCGGGTCCCATCCCTTCGAATTCCCCGCCAGCCGGGATGGACCGAGATCTCGGCTCCACTCAGGAGGATACGAGCCCGTTCCTTCAATTGTAACCTTTCCTCGGGTTCAACCAGGGTCTCGTAGATGTCCTTTCCAATGAGCTCTTTTGGCTCGTTATAGCCTAAGATCTGGGCCGCGGCACGGTTGACGAGTTGAATGATGCCATCCTGAAAAACGCCGATGCCTTGAATCGATCCTTCAACTACGCTTCGGTAACGTTCTTCCGATTTCCGGAGGGCCTTCTCCGCAAGTTTCCTCTCGGTCACGTCTCGAATGACTCCCTGGTATCCCATAATCGTTCCGTCTTCTGCTCGTCGCGCACTCGCCGTGAGCAGGCAGTCCATGACGGTCCCGTCTTTCTTCTTGAACGTGACGTCGTAGTCCTTGAGAGAACCTTTATTAAGCCTCTCAACGACTCCTGATCGGTCGGCAGGATCGGTATAGACTCGACTCACTTCCATCCCGATCATCTCTTCCTTGGTGTACCCGAAGAGATCCAACATGGCTTGGTTCACATCGACCAGGCGGCCGTCACTGGTCATGTATATGGCATCTCTTGAATCCTCGAAGAGGCCGCGATATCTTTGCTCGCTCTCTCGTAACGCCTGTTCGGCCTGACGGCGCACGGTCAGTTCCGAATCCAACTGTTTATTCAAATCTTGGAGGGCCTTGGTCCTCTCAAGAACCCGCTGCTCCAACTTGCCGTGCGCGTCTTTTAGTCCCTCCTCCTGCCTCTGGTGTTCGAACATCTTGCTCTTCAGTTTCTCATTTGTCTCACCCAATTTCCGGCCAGCCGCTCGCATGGCCATGTAGTTTTCGTTAATCGAGCTGAGCATGTTCGATTGAACCCGGACACTCAGAAGCACAAATATGGCACCCAAAAAGAAAACGATTCCCACGAACAAATCCCCAATCCATGGTGAGCCCGTCATGACGCCGCCAAGCGTAACAAGATAGCTGAAGAGGAAAAACGCCATCAAAACTCTGAGAAATAAAAATGCCCGTTTGAGTCTACGGTACTCTGTGTCCGAGATTTGATGTAAGGTCTTCTGGATGGCCTTGAACCGGATGATACTCAAGGCCATTACGGCAGCCCCCAAAACGATCAGGGCCGGGGCGAAAACCGATATCGAACCCACGACCACCTCCATCATATGGTAAGTCCCTCGTCAGTCGTGACGCTTACCGCAGGAGTTTACCCGCCTCGGGAATGCGGCCAGTTTAATCGACCGGAAACTTCATGAAGTTCGTGCTCGAATGTGACATTTTGAGCTTGTTCGACGTCTGTCGCCCGGCCATGAGGGTCTCTTTTCAAAAACGAGGAATTGAGTGCGTTGTCTTGGCATAAGGCGCTACCCGAGGCGGCCGGAGGGCCTCTGCGGAATAGGCCGGATTGACTGCCTTGGCGCATTCTCCGAGTCTGCTCCGGCCGCCTTGCTTGCAAACTTTTTTAGCGTTCGAGCAGGTAACGTTTCGTTTCTTGAAAAGAGACCCTCATGGCCGGGCGTTAAGGGTACAGAGATCTCATTTCATGGAGTTTCATACGAGACACCAATCCCAACGGCTTTGAGCATAAACTGTGCCTAGCCGGAAATCGGGGAAATCATGTTTCAATTCGGACTGTTAAAGCGATCCTGGTGATTTTTCCCGAGGGTTGGAGACCAGGCAAGGCCTTGGTTTCTCTGAACATGCCAAAGTCTTGACACGCTTGCCTTGAGAGCCGTCCATCTCTGCCCCAAAGGGAGGCTCAGATTCTCGCCCTCTGGGCATAGATCTCGCGGGGCCGGGATTTCTTCACCGCCGCCTCTCGACTGCCTCGTTACGCCATTGACACCAAGCCGGTGGTTTTCTATACTCCGGCAAATGCATGGCACTGACCAAGCTCACCGCTGGAAGACATCGTCACGCCGTCGGATCAAGAATCTCTAAGAGATCAAATATTTTCTTATCTCGCT
>CAZAGT010000069.1:10187-17631 GCA_964484515.1 uncultured Desulfobacteraceae bacterium
CACCAAGACCGTTTAACCCATTCAAATCTATTGACGCCTCATCCATTTGACCGGTGATTACTCGTCGTTATGACAACCTGAGTAATACAATCACGTCCCACTACCTCCAGGTCGAACCCTCATCATCCGAAAGGAGGAAGACCCTATGAACAAAAGACGACCCCTGTTACTCTTCATTCTGCTCATCGGAATCTTCTTGGTAGGGGCGCCATCCGCCTTGGCCAAGACCAAGGTCGCCTTTGCCCTTTTGTGGACCATCGATGACATGGGATGGACAACGGCCCATTACCGAGGGATTGAGTACCTCCAGCAGGCATTAGGGGACCGAATCGAGGTCTCCTATACGGAAAAGGTCTTGGCGGCCAACGCCGAGCGGGTCCTGCGCGGATATGCCCGGGCGGGCTACGATATTATCTTTGCAACGACCTTTGAACACATGGATCCCTGTGCCATAGTGGCCAAGAGTTTCCCCAAGGTCGTCTTTGAACACTGCTCTGGTTACAAGAAGAACGACCGGAATATGGGAAATTACTTCTTGCGGATGTACCAGGGCGAGTATTTAGCAGGATATATGGCCGGACTGATGGGCTATAAGAATGTCGGAACCGTGGCGACTCAACCGATTCCGGAGCCGGTTCGCGGCATTAATGCCTTCACCATCGGCCTGCGCAAAGGACTGACGGAGGCGGGCATTGCCTACGATCCAGCCAAGCTTAATACCGTCGTCTGGCTCAAGAGTTGGCGGGATGCCACCAATGAGACCCTTCTCGCTGAAACCCTGGCCAGCCGCGGACACGATCTGATCCGACAGATGGCCGATACGCCTGAGTCGGCTCAGGCGGCTTGTCGGAAAGGTGTCCCTGCCATCGGCTACGGGATCGATGTCAGGGTCCAAGCCCCGTGCGCCTTGGTTTCCACCGAATGGAATTGGGGGATCTATTATCTGGACGCAGTCAAAAGGGTTATGAACGGTACCTGGCGGCCGGCGGAGGTCTGGTGGGGATTCGAGAAAGATGGGATCACCCTTTCACCCTTCAATGCCTCCGTCCCGGCGGCGGTGAGACAAAAAGTACTGGTCCAGAAGCAGCTCCTTGCAGAAGGTGTCGACCGGATCTTTGCCGGTCCTCTCAGAGATCAATCCGGAACGCTGAAGATTCCCGCGGGTCAACAGGCAACCGATCAGGACCTCCTCACCATGCGGTGGCTTGTGGAGGGGGTATCCGGAGAGATACCCGACTAGATCCAGCACCAGCTCATATGGAAATCCCGCTGAACTCTCTCGAGACAGGAGAAAAGTACGTCCTTGAAATCCCTGGGCTCGATTTCAAGGCCGAATTGCCCTACGTCTTGCTCCCTAATCAGACCGGGCACACGAAGATAGCGTCTCTCAATCTTGTGGGGATGATCGAATGGAACCGCATCTTCGGTCTTGCCTTGGCGCGCAAGATACGGGCGGACGTACCCGATCTTGAGGGGGTCGTCTTCCTCACGGCCGTCGAGAAGGCCCTTCAACTCACACAAGTCGTTTGCCAAGAATTGTGCGTTCCCCTGATGGCCGTCGCTTACAATCGACGCAAGCCGCATATGGAGATCGAAAGCGGTCGTCAAAGACCCTTTATCCAAGTAGGAGGCGGCTCTGTTACAAGCGGCGACAAGTACCTTGTGATCTATGAGCGCGACTTCAACTTGCTGAGTTCCGCCAGGAACGGTGTCGTGATTATTGATGATGTCGTCAGTACCGGTGGAACCATCGCTGCGCTGGCCACTGTCTTGGACGAGATTGCAGAGCGAAACTCCCTCGGCGATGACGCCTTGAAGATCCTTGGCATCTACTGCGTCGCACGAGAAGGAGAGTTGAAACCTCTTTACAAGGGCCTATCCTATAAGATCCATTGGCTCGGAACTCTTCCGACGCCCCGATTCATCCCGCCTCCTTGAGCGACGAAACATGTCTTCGCCAGCCCCCAACGGCCCTCCTGCTGTCCAGATGAAGGGAATTGTGAAGAGCTTCCCGGGCGTTGTTGCCAACAACGGCATTGATTTTCAGATCCTACCCGGAGAGATCCACACCCTTTTGGGAGAAAACGGCGCAGGTAAGACAACCCTCATGAATATCCTCTCCGGCCTCTATCAACCGGATGCCGGGGACATCTTTATCCGCGGGCAGGGGGTCGCTTTGCGCTCACCCCGGGATGCCCTAGACCACGGTATCGGTATGATCCATCAGCACTTCCATTTGGTGGCTAACTTCACGGTGACCGAAAACATCATCCTGGGGCTGCCCGGCCTTTTTCGGCTGGATATGAACGCCTTGGAGGAGCGGATCGCCGAGCTCTCGCTGGAATACGGACTGGCGATCGATGGCCGGACCAAGGTCTGGGCCCTTTCCGTCGGCGAGCAACAACGGGTCGAGATCCTGCGTATGCTCTTCCGCAAAGTGGATGTCCTCATCATGGACGAACCCACGGCCGTGCTCACACCGCGGGAGATCGAACAGCTCTTTGCGACCATGAAACGGTTTAAGGGAGAGGGAAAGTCGATCGTCTTCATTACGCACAAGCTCGAGGAAGTCCTGGAGATCTCCGATTATATTACCGTCCTCAGAAGGGGAAAGGTCATGAGTACCGTGCGGCCCGAGAAAGTGAGGGGGAGAGAAGGACTGATCAGCACGGAACTCGCTCGTATGATGGTAGGGAGGGAAGTCATCCTGGAGGTCGGCAAGCAACCAAAACGGACCGCCGAGATCCTGCTCGACGTACAAAACCTGTCAGTGAAGGGAGATCGCGGTGAGGTCGCAGTCAAGGACGTCTCCTTTTCGCTCAGGACCGGCGAGATTTTTGCCATCCTTGGGGTCGCAGGAAACGGTCAGCGTGAGCTCGTGGAGGCGCTCGTCGGCCTTCGTCCCGTGACTGCCGGAAAAATCCTTTTGGAGGGGAATCCTATCCAGGGGCGGCTGGATCGAGTGGCCTACATCCCTGAGGATCGCACCGAACGTGGGAGTATCGCGAATATGTCCCTCGCTGAGAATGTCGCCCTAACCCGTCGCCGCCAATTCTCCCAAGGTCTGCTTCTCGATTGGAAAAGGGTCAGAGCGGACGCGCAAAGACTCATCAGCGATTATAACATAGCGGCACCTTCTCTCGATATGAAGGCCGGCCAGCTTTCTGGAGGAAACCTGCAGAAGCTGATTCTGGCTCGTGCGTTCTCCCAGGCACCACTCCTTCTGCTTGCCGAGCAGCCGACGCGTGGCTTGGACATCGGCGCTACAGAAGAAATATGGCAAGCACTTCTGGCTTCGCGAGAAAAGGGAGGTGTGCTCCTCGTCTCAGGTGATCTCAAGGAGGTCCTGTCACTCTCCGACCGGATCCTGGTCCTTTTTCGTGGCACGGTCATGGACATTATTCCCTGCGAAGACGAAAGGCTCATCGAGCGCGTCGGTCCACTTATGGCCGGGATGAAGGGGGGAGCATGAAAGTTTCGCTCAAGAGACGGCTCCGCCCTTTGCCATGGTCCCGACACATGCTCATACCTATCGCGATCCTCCTGGCCCTCCTTTTCGCGGCCTGCTTGCTGGTGTGGGTCAACGTGAATCCGGTGCGGGTCTATCTGGAGATGTTTAGAGGATCCTTTGGAAGTTTCTATGACTTCTCGGAAGTCCTCGTTCGTGCGACTCCTTTGATCCTGTGCGGCCTCTCCGTCGGACTGGCCGGAAAGATGTTGCTCTGGAACATCGGCGCCGAGGGGCAACTTGTCATGGGTGGCATTGCCGGTGCCGGCGTCGCCCTTTTTGGCGCCCCCCACCTACCAGGCGCCCTTCATATCCCGGCAATGGTGCTGGCCGGATTTCTGGGTGGCGCGCTGTGGGGATCGATCCCTGGATTTTTGAAGGCACGACTCGGCGTCAATGAAATTATTACCTCCCTCATGCTCAATTACGTGGCCATCCTTTGGCTTGAACATCTCTATTTTGGCCCCTGGCGCGATCCTGCCGGCAGAGGATTTCCTGGAACCGCCATGTTTCCGGAGGCGGTCTGGTTGCCCCGGTTTGGGGAGACGAGGATCCACTTGGGCCTCCCTATCGGCTTGGCTGCGGCCTTACTGATCTGGTTTATTCTCGCCCGGACGCGATGGGGATACGAGATCAGGATCGCCGGCGCCAACCTGCGTGCGGCGCAGTATGCTCGTATCGGCATCGCCCGCAAGATCCTATCCGTCATGGTACTCAGCGGAGGACTGGCCGGCCTGGCGGGCATCTGTGAGACCGCCGGCATCCACTATCGACTTCAACAGGGGCTCGATGCGGGCAACGGTTATGTGGGCATCATCGTCGCCTGGTTGGGGGGGCTTCGTCCCGGGGCGATCGTTCTCATCTCCATCCTTTTGGGTGGTCTCATGGTCGGCGGCGACCAGGTTCAGATCACGATGCATGTCCCCTCTTCGATTAGTCTCGTCCTTCAGGGAATGATCCTGTTCTGTGTCATGGGGGGGCAGGTCTTTCGGGAGTACACCGTGGTTATCCACTCCCGCGAAAAGCAGGGGAAAAACTCTTAGTACATGGTTTCTTCGCAACGTGCGAAGCCCTTTTCAGGCCCTCCGAAGGATGGTCTCTATAGAACGCCAACCGGTGGGGTTCCCAACGGTCCAAGATGCGCCGGGGTTGAACGTCTCCGGCGGACAGGCGCGGATGGCTGTCTTCAACGGAGCCTCTCGGCCCGGCCTGACCGGAGGGAGCCCTGTGGCTCTTTGGCGCCGCCCCACGGCGCACATGGGAAGTGGTCGCCGGTCGTAAGAGATCATCGGGAAGCCTAAAAAACTCAGTGTCAACCCCGCTGCTTGCCGCAGGAGCGGCCGAGTTGATCAACCGGGAAACTTCATGAAGTCGGTACTCTAATTTGACATTTTGAGGTTCTTCGACCTCTGTTTGCCTGGGCATGAAAGATCTCCGTTCATGGATTTTCTTACGAGCCTTAGGCCTGCATGCGGAGGAATCCCACTGAGCTTTTAACGGAAGACGGGAGATTCTCGACAGCCCCTAAAGCACCGGTTACGAACCGATGGAATCCGCACTGCTTTTCATAACCAAGATCGCGATTAGCTCCTCGATGGCGGTGCTATACGCCACAGTTGGAGAGATCCTCACGGAGCGCTCCGGTGTCCTGAATCTCGGGCTGGAAGGGATTATGTTGATGGGAGCGCTCACGTCCTTCGCTGCCACCTTCGCCCTTCACTCACTCTGGCTGGGGGTCCTGGCCGCCATGTTGATCGGCGGACTCTTCGCCCTGATCCACGGCTTCTTTGCGATCACCCTTAGGGTGAATCAGGTCGTCTCGGGTCTAGCCCTCACACTCTTCGGGATCGGTCTGAGTAACTTCCTCGGCAGGCCTCTGATAGGTAAGACCGCCCTGCAATTCGAACCTGTCGGCCTCTTCCCGCTCGATCGCCTGCCGGGCATCGGTGAGGTCCTATTCGAGCATACGGTCCTGGTCTATCCCGCCTACGTACTCGTCCCCTTAACCTATTTCTTCCTCTACCGAACGCGAGACGGCCTCGAACTGCGTTCTGTCGGTGAAAATCCGGCGGCGGCGGACACCGTCGGCATCAATATCTTTCGACTTCGCTATCTATATACCTTTATCGGCGGAGCCCTGGCAGGACTTGGGGGCGCCTATCTTTCTTTGGCCTACACCCCGGGGTGGAAGGAACAGATGACCGGCGGTCAGGGCTGGATTGCAATTGCCCTGGTCATCTTCGCCATGTGGGATCCCTTGCGGGCCGCCGCCGGAGCATTGCTCTTCGGGTTTATCAACGCCTTTCAGTTCTATTGTCAGGCTGCTGGACTTACCTTTGTTCCTACGTACGCCTTGCGGATGCTGCCCTACCTGTTTACGATCGCGGTCCTGATCGTGGTCACTCGCTGGGAAGCGGCCCAAAAAAGGCTGGGAGCGCCGGCGGCCTTGGGAATTCCTTTTGAGAGGGAACGCTAGGGGCTGATTTTTCTTGACTTCCGATCAGATATTTTTAACATTTTTTTGTAGACCCATATTGTTTCCCTCTGATGAAGAGGTTGGGGCATGGAGATTCCTCTCACACTCTACATACGCCGCTCCCCGCGGGTAGCGGCGTCTCCGTGGGGAGCTGATCACACCACCGCCGAGGGCCTTTCCCTATCTCAACTTTTCTAATCTCATAGAGCAATCTCATCATCCAGCAACTTATTACTGATTAGAACACCGAAACCTCAGACCTCCGGGCTGGTCACAGGAGAGCCCGGAAAGCCAGCCGGCTTCCTGCCTATCGGTTTTGATGTGGTTGGGAGTTCCGGACCTAAACATTAACCATTCAAGAAGGAGGGAGACTCCATGGAAAAAGAAAGAGCCAACCGGCAACAAGAAAAGACCTCTTTTTCACGCCGGGCGTTTCTGAAGGCCGCCGGCGCCATTGCGGCCATCACCGCGATGGACCCCGTGGCCTTCGCGCGTAACTTCAACCCGGATGCGCCGCCCGTACGATACCCGGATCCGGATGTCATTGGTCTTGATCCGCGCTTCAAGTACAAGGCCGCCACGACAGGGATCCTGCGCCTCTACAAGGGGACCCTCTGGGCGGAAGGGCCGGCCTGGAACGGCGTCGGCCGCTATCTGCTCTGGAGCGACATCCCCCGAAACGAGCAGCTGCGCTGGATCGAGGAAGATGGTCACGTCTCCCGTTGGTTCCGGTACCCCTCCGGGAACAGCAATGGGAACACCTTCGATTATCAGGGCCGCGAGATCGCCTGTGAGCACGGTAACCGACGGGTGACGCGCTACGAGTATGACGGCACCATCACCGTCCTGGCCGACAAGTACGGGGGCAAACAGTTCAACGCCCCCAACGACGTGGTGGTCCATCCCAACGACGGTTCCGTCTGGTTCACCGACCCCGGCTACGGCAGCCTGGGGAACTATGAGGGCAACAAGGCCGACACCGGCTCGGTGCAACCGATTCAGAAAGAGGCCGTCTATCGCATCGACGCCCAGAGCGGGCTCGTCGAAAAGGTGACCGATGAGATCTACAAGCCGAACGGCCTCTGTTTCTCGCCCGACTGCGAGAAGCTCTATGTTGCCGACACGGGGTCGACCCACTATCCGGAGGCTCCCAAGAACATCAAGGTCTGGGACGTGGTCGGCAAGAGCCTGAGAAACGGCAGGGAGTTTGCCTCGATGGAGTACGAGGGACGCGCCGGCCTGGCCGACGGGATCCGGGCCGATGTGGAGGGCAACATCTGGTCGAGCGCGGGCTGGGTCGGTGACGGCTACGACGGGGTGCACATCTTTGCGCCCGACGGCGATCGCATCGGTATCATCAGGCTGCCGGAGATCTGCTCCAATGTCTGCTTCGGCGGGACCAAGCGCAACCGGCTCTTCATGACCGGCAGCACGTCTCTCTATGCCGTTTACGTGGAGAC
>CAZAGT010000070.1:0-17598 GCA_964484515.1 uncultured Desulfobacteraceae bacterium
AGTCGGGAAAGCCGATGATACCGCATCTTCTGCGTTGCCAAGGGCTTGCAGTAGGTTACTACGGCTGCACCGTTGGCGCCTTGAATCTGCAGCATCCTCGACTTTTGCAACGTTAGAGTCAAGAATTTGTGAACTTGCCCCGTTGGGAGCAAGGCATGCTTATCTCCTCTTAGTGGTTAACTCCGTACCGGGGCCCCGGAGGCTGCATATATATGCAGGTCTTTGAGTTCGGCTTCCAGCGCTCTGGCGTCTGTGAAAAAAACTCCGTGAAGCCCAAGGGCCTTCGCACCCTCTACATGCTCGACCGTATCGTCTATAAATACGGCTTCCGCAGGCTTCACATTCAGCCGTTTCAACGTCAGATCGAAGGCATCCGCATCGGGCTTGGCCACACCTTCATCTCCCGAACAAAATACGACATCAAATAGTCCTAGGATCTCCCACTCGGTCAGCCAGGCGCGCAGACCCGGTGGCGAGTTGGAGAGTACCGCGAGCTTGTAGTGAGCGTTCAGTCGGTTCACTAGGTCCAGCACATCGCAGTTTATTCTTTCATCCGCCCGGTAGCGACGTCGAAAGGCCTCGACGTCTTCTTCGGAGTCGAGACCGAGCTTTGGCCTGATCTCGTGCCAGAATTCTTCTTCAGTCTTGCGGCCGATCAAGGCCTCCTGCCAAGCCTGACTATCGAACATAATGGCATTGATCGTTTCCGGCTCCAGACCGAGATCTGCCTCATACCTGGCGAATAGCGATGGCGGCTTCTGCGCCGAAATGACCCGTCCAAAATCAAAAATGATAGCCTTAATCATACGTTGAGTGAGCGAAAACACTCGATGTAGGTCGTCCCTTGCCCGTTGTTAGGTCATTCTTATAGATTCATGATAAGGCACAACTTTTCACTACGGGGAGTATTATTTCGCCAGGTTGAGCTCAAATCGCTCATAGTATCCGATCAGTCGTTTCTCCGAATCCCTAACAGGAGAAACATAGACCCTCTGATTCTTCACGTTTACCATAAGCAGTAATTCCTGGCCGCCCCTTTTAAAATGCTCTACGGCTTGGAGTATCTTTTCCTTACTTTGTTCCGTGTGACAGTTGAATAGCGATTGGCCAAGTAGATCTGAGTATCCGCGTTCTGTTTGATAGTGATATCGCGCCGTAGGATTGAGATACCTAATGACGTGACCAAGGTCCACATACACAACAGGGTAGGGTGATGATTCTATGATGGCTTTGCATATGGCATCAGGTGTCATCGCGAGGTCTCTCCTTATTTCCCGACCTTCACGTAAACACCGCGACCGGCGCTCTTGACTGCGCCTTGTCTCTTGAGCCTGTTAATGACACTCCATATCTTTCTATCTCCAAAGCCGGTGCTTTTCTTGATCTGTGCCGTTGTGACACCTTTATTGTTTCTTTTGATAACCTCAAGGACCCGGTCCTGATCCGTCGCCTTCGCAGGCCTTTTCGTCGTGGCCCTTTTTCTGGATGGTTTTGGCTTGACCTTCGCCTTCGGTCTTGCGGTCTGTTGATTTTCAAGCGTCGTAACGATTTTCTCCATTTTTTCCGCCTCTGCGGTCAGCAGCTTCAACCCTTTGACCAACGATTTCACAAGCATTTGCAGTGGACTCATTTTTCCCCTCCTCTATATGAGTACAATAGGTTCATTATCCTTTCCCAATTGAGCCGAGGCACAATCGGGGGCCATCAACCACCGGCAATCACCTTGGGCGTCATCCAAGCCTTGATCACCAACCCTTAATCCTTCATTGGTCCCCCATGTTCTGACGCGCACGAATTGAACGTTTCGGTTCAATTCAGTGTTAATGAGAACATTCCCCTCAAAAATATAGTCAGTTTTGTCCCGTATCTCAACAGTTCTACCCTAATTATGCGAAGCGTCAATGATGGAGCCTTCAGTGATCAGGTCCCGGTAGTCAGCTGAGGGATACGTCAGGACGGATTTATACTTCACTTCATGACGAAACATAATATCAGAGTGCGGTGCTTTGTTTTTGGGCGACAGACAAAGGACTACAGACAACGGATACGGAGCGTTTTTGCTTTACTTGGGTTCTAGGTTAATTCTCGGCGTTCGCCAAGATCTTCCTAATAGGTCTCGCCTCAAGAAAGCCCGCTCTTAGCTCGGGTTCGGATAGGTTTTCGGCTTGCCTTTGGATCACGGCAACCGCCGCGCCCCATTGGTCCCGTGCTTCGCTATGCTTACCCAGCCTGTCGAGGTTCGACGCGAGTGATGCGTGAGATTGCCAAAGTTGACGAGGATTCCCTACTTCCTTCAGGCTTTGAATCGACTTGTTCAGATAACTAATAGCACTTTCAGCGCGTTTCCGCAGCATCTGAATCTCGCCCAGGACTCTCATAAAGCGTCCTTCATGTTTTCGGGCATGTGTCTCTTGACTGATCCCTACTGTTGCGTAAACAACACGTCGAAGGGTGTGTAAAGACAATAATAACAATGTTTTCAGCCATTTTTAACGTTAATCCTGGATATCACCAACCGTGAGATCTAGCGAAACCGAAAAGAGGTCGTGTTGTTTACCCTTTGGGAAAGCCGATGATACCGCATCTTCTGCGTTGCCAAGGGCTTGCAGTAGGTTACTACGGCTGCACCCTTGGCGCCTGGAATCTGCAGCATCCTCGACTTTTGCAACGTTAGGGTATAATCGAGCGGGGCAGGTTCTCCAAGCTGCTGACCACACTCCATACAGAATTCCCCAACGATCGGATTGGAGGTGCCGCATTGGGGGCAGTTACGCTCCATCGGTTTGCCGCATTTAATGCAGAATTTGGCTTTATCAGGGTTTTCGAAATCGCATGTGTCGCATTTCATTTTTTACCCCGGATAAAGATTGTGATAGAGAGGACATACCGGAAGGGCAGCACAAGCCCTGGATGGTACGAGGCCCCATCAAGGGTGATAAAGGCAGACTTGGAATTTTTTCCCATTGTGCCGGTACTCGGGAACAGATGTATAACCGTCTTGAGCGTAACCGCGCAATTAAGGTATAGGAACCAAGTCACTTTGAATCATAATAAAAGCGAGCAGATCGGTCAATGGGTGTTTATGGCCGGGGCGAGGGGGGAGAAAGGCATGCAGGGTATTGCGAAGACGAAAGACCAGACAGGCGTCGAATTAGTCGATTGGGCGATTCCTGAGCCGGTGGAGGATGAAGTGCTCATCAAAGTTAGCGTTGCGGGGATCTGTGGATCAGACCTCAACCTCTATCGGTGGCGCCAGACAGAACGCGCCCAACTGAGCGCGGGACGGATGACGTTGCCCTTCATCATCGGGCACGAGTTCTGCGGCACGGTGGAATCGATCGGACCTCAGGTACGGCACCTGAAGGTGGGAGACCGAGTGGCTGGGGAGACGCATGTCTCGTGCATGAAGTGTTATGTTTGCCAGACCGGGAATCCGCATATTTGTCCTCATATGCAGCTTATCGGCCGCCACGTGACCGGTAGTCTCGCAGAGTACACAAAGGTCCCGGAGATCGGTTTGTACAAGGTGCCGGGCACCTTGAACGATCACGAGGTGGCGTTGCTGGAGCCCCTGGGAGTTGCCGTGAATGCCGTTGAAAAAGCGCATGTCTCTGGGGATACGGTGCTGGTCACGGGTTGTGGCCCCATAGGACTGATGAGCATCGCCGTCGCGAAGGCGATGGGTGCAAGCATGGTAGTGGCTACCAGTCGCACCGATAGTAAGCTGGAAAAGGCGCGGGCCATGGGGGCTGACACAGTGTTCAACGCCGACGATCCAGACTGCGTCATCCGCATTCGTGAGACGGTTGAGCGCGAGGGTGTCGGAGCGGTTATTGAAATGTCGGGTTCCCAGGAGGCCATAAACCAGGGGTTTGACTGCATCCGGTGCGCCGGGCGGTTTGTCCAGGTCGGGACGCCGGCGGCTCCCGTGACTGTTGAAATGGTGGGATCTGTGATGCACAAGGAAGTGGAAATTGCCGGCGTATTCGGTCGTCGCATGTGGAATACCTGGATTACGGCAATCGATCTGCTCGGAAGAAAAAGGGTGAGAACCGATCTGATAATGGGAGAGGATTACCGGCTAAACGAGTACGAAAAGGCCTTCGAAGAAGCATTTAGCGGGCTGGCCGGACGCACCTTTTTTACACCTCATGCTGCCTGAGGATTCGTTCAGCGTATTTCCATCAATGAACGCCTTAAACCCCGGGTGTTTGCCCGCCGTCTATGAGTATTTCGGTCCCCGTTATACCTGCTGCGAGATCCGAAACTAGAAAAAGGACTAACGCTGCAATTTCCGTCGGTTTGATCATACGACCCAGCGGCATGCTGCGTGCAGTTTCAGCCAGGACCTCTTCAACACTTACACCCCTTGCCTGGGCGGTTTGTTTAGCCAAGCGGGTCGCGCGTTCGGTCTCTGTTGGGCCGGGCGATACCGCGTTGATCCGTATATTGTGCCGCGCCAGTTCCTTGCTGATCCCACGTGTAAAGTTAATGAGTGCTGCATTTGCGGTACTACCGGCCAAGAACGTGGCTGGGGGAGTGCGTCCGGCAGCGCCGATAATATTGACGATTCGCCCGTCTTTGCGTTGAATCATACGGGGCGCAACTTCTCTTACCATTCGAATATAGCCGAGCAACTTCAAAGACCAGGCGTCCAGGAAATCTTGATCGCTCAATTCAAGAAATGCCCCGGCGCGAGCAGAGCCTGCACAGTTCACCAGGATATCGATCTTGCCGAAACGGTCAATCGCCGTCTGCACCACTTCTCCCGCGCTGTCGGCCTTGGTCAAGTCTGCTGAAACAGGTAGGACCTCGTTCTCTTGGTCGTTGTTCGTCGGTTGCTCCATCGATGTTGCTGCCTGTTCAAGGTGTGATCTGGCAACAATCACGACGTTTGCTCCTTCAGCAAAAAGAGCTTTGGCAGTGGCCAATCCGATACCTGCACTCGCCCCGCTTACAATCGCTGTTCTCCCGGACAACCCTAAGTCCAACATAGATCCTCCTTCTCGTTGCTCCAGGAACGAATACACCCTACTGTTGCATAAACAACAGGTTAGGTGTGGAGAGGTGATTCTTGGCAGATGAACGTCGAACTCGCCAGGGGTTCATCAGCCTCTGGATTTTTTAACACGTTGAATCCGCAGCATTTTCGAGTTTTGCTACCTAGGTACACATTAGAGGTTGAACGACCCACCCCATAAGGCGCTAATAGCCCAGTGCGCCGAGCGTTTGGCCACCGGTGACCGGTATGTTTTCGCCGGTTATGAAATCGGATTCGCTTGACGCAAGAAACAGGATTGCCCTGGCTACCTCATCGGGTTCACCCAATCTGCCGAAGGGAATGCCCTCGAGCCAAGAATCGACGCTTTCTTTCGGCATATTACGAACTCGAGCGGTTCCAATCACGCCCGGGGAGACGCAATTCACATTTATCCCGTAGGGTGCCACTTCCTTAGCCAACGCTTTGGTAAAACCGATGACGCCTGCTTTGGCCGCCGAATATTCAGCAGCTTTTTGCATCCCTATCATTCCTGCGATCGAGGAGAGGTTCACGATCTTACCGCTTTGTCTTTTGATCATATGGTTGATGACCGCGCGTGTACAGTTCAACGTCCCGTAAAGATTGAGATCGATAATCTCTTTCCAACGATCGGGGCTTGATTCAGCAAAGATGCTATGCTTGCTTTTCAAAAATACACCGGCTGAGCCACCGGCAACATTGACGAGAATGTCTATTTGGCCAAAGGTCTCAAGAGCCCTTTTTATCAGTTGATTTGCCGCTTCGAGATTACGAACGTCTACCTCGGTGGTTTCGGCCTTATATCCTTTTACCTCTAAGTCCTTCACTTTCTTGGCGGCGGCATTTAAGTCGATTTCCGCAATCAAAAGCCTTGCACCTTCTTCCGCAAATAATGAACACACTTCTCCTCCGATACCGCCACCACCACCGGTTATAATTGCAACTTTGTCTTTAAGACGCATGGCTCACTCTCCCCTTTTTGGGACCTTGCCATTGCATAAGTAGCCCGATTTACGTCAAAGACGGCATCCTCGGCCTTCTCAGCATTAGATTCTTCCCCTGGATGAGTCTGGCATAATCACTGCGTCTTGCCAGGCGGCAACGATGAGCGAACAGCTTGAGGCATCAACCGGGCCTTGTCCCCTGTTCCTGGATACCTGATGTTCACATTCTGATTCCTGGCTCCTGTCTTCTGTCTCCTGCTATTCGAGCCTTTCCGCTCGATCAGGTTGTGAGAACATTGCCTTTGTCCAAGACGAGGCTCCCGTCTATTTCCAGCGAGGCATCTGCATAGATGACGTCGATGTGACAGGGAGCGAGTACCTCGCCCCCGATGGCATAGTTGCTGCCGATACCATGGTGTCCAAAACCGAGCTTTCCAAGGTCCTCTAAATTGGTGGCGTAGGGGCGGCTAAAAGGATTGAGCCCCACCGCGAACTCGGCCAGGTTGTAAGCCTTTCGGTCGTTGAAAGATTTCAAGGTCGCATTCAAATACTCGGCTGCTTTGCTGCCCGTGGCCTTTACAACCTCGCCCTTTCGAACCTCGATTGTGATCGGCTCATCCCGAATAACCCCATATCCCATACACCGGACATCAGCAACGATGACACCCTCCGTCGTGTTCTCGACCGGGGAGATATTGACCTCACTATTGGGAAGGGCCGCAAATTGACCAGGCTCTCGAAAGAGCCCGGTTTCATATTGAACGGGTCGGCCCCGGATCTCGCCCTCTAGGTCAGTACCCGCGGGTGACGTCATACGGATCGTCTTGGCCTCAGCAAGCAGGCTCCCGATCTTGCGGGCGAGGCGGTCATTTTCCTCATAGTCGGCCAAGATGGCGCCCGTGCACAGGCAGTCCTCGGTCACCTCGCACATAGTGCTGCCGCGCGCACCACTTCGAATAGCCTCTATCCTGGCATCTGTGTGGGTCATCGACCAACTGGTAGGCAGAAAGAACACATCACTCCGGGCACACGCCCCCACAACCGGTTTCGGAACCTGAGCGCCATGGGCACCGGTAGGCGGAAACATGGTGATCGTCGGCATACCGCCGATAGCATAAGCAGCGGCGGCCAGGGCTTCTGCGATGCGAAGCTTATTGGTGTCGCATGCGATCACAACGTTTTCGCCGGGCTTCAAGCCTGCACACTGTGTCACTGCCTTCATTGCGCCAGGCATCATTTCAATCATGCTCGACGGGGCCGGTATGTAATGAAAATATTCGATCGGCCAAGACATCACTCTTCCCTCCTTTCTGTGCAGATGGAAACGTTCTGCGGTATCCTAGCTACTACGTCTTCTTGACTAATTGGCTAGCGAGCCTTTACGCTCAAGTTTCTGATGCGGGATAGCCGATCAGTTCGAAAGGATACCTCTGCCCCTGGCTCAACCAGCGGCAGAGATGACTGGTAAAGGGCTGAATAGAGATGTTGAGGACGGCGGGCGTTCCGCTTTCAAGGGCGCGCAGGAATGCAGGCCCAACCTGTTCCGGTTCGTTCACGAACTCCCCGTAGCCGCCGAATGCCTCGGCGATCTTGTGGTAATGGTGGGGTGCCAGATCCAAGAAGACATCCGCTTCCTCTCCGTACATCGCTGTCATCTGTGACTTGATCATGTTCCATTTGCCGTCGTTGCCGACCACAAGGATAACCGGTACCTTGTACCTGGCGGCCGTATCCAATTCCATAGCACTGAAGCCGAAACCTCCGTCCCCTACCGTTATCAAGACGGGAGCATTCGGCATTGCAAGCTTAGCGGCGATCCCGAAGGGGATTTCCGCGCCCAGGCAGCCTGAGCGTCCGGATCGCACGTAGTGCCCAGGGCGGTGAACCGGCAATATGGCATCACCCCAGTAGTCAAAGTCACCCTGACCCGGAACAACGACAGTCTCCTCGGGCATGACGCGCGCTATTTCCGTCCAAACACGGATCGGGTGGATGGGTGACCCTTCTGCCTTGGCGTATGCGGCGACCGCGGTGCGAGCCTCCTCTTGCTTCTCAGTCAGATCGGCCAGCCAATCCTTGCGGGCATTGGGGATCGTCTTGCCGGGTAACGCCTCTTTCAGTTGACGGAGAACAACGCCGGCATCGCCAACCACGCCCGCATCCACCGGCCGGTTATGGCCGAGGTTGGTGGGATCTATATCGACCTGAACAATCTTGGCGGTTGCGCTAATGCGCGGCGCTTGACCGTACTCGAGGTCGTAAAACATCCTCCCGCCCACCAGTATCAGGAGATCGCACCGGCCGGCCGCGTAGTCGACCATGCCGTTCTGCATGAACCAGGCGTTTCCGAAGTTCAGTGGGTGGTTTGGGGGCAATAAGCCGTAGGCGAGGCGGCGGGTAAATGTCGGCAGAGACAAGGCTTCGGCGAAGTCTACAAGGTCCGCGCCCGCCTCGGCCCAACGAACCCCACTGCCGGCCACCAAGATGGGGCGCTCGGCCCTGGCGATGATATCCGCCGCGTTGACGATTTCACGCTCATCGCCCGCCGGAGCATGGCGGGAAGGCCAGGGGTGCAGTACCACCTCGTCTGCCTTGACGTGATCGGAAAGGAGGTCCATGGGCAATTCCAGCAACACTGGGCCCGGAGGACCGCTCAGCGCATGGCGCGCTGCCGCTGCGAGATATTCAGGTAGGCGCTTTGTCTCGGGCACACGGCGGGCCCACTTGGTGATCGGCGCAGCAAGGGCCAGCTGATCGACGTCCTGGATGTTGCCGCGGTCCTGGAGGGAGCGCGGGAATCCAAGGACCAAGTTAATGGTCGGAGATTGATCCAGCCAGGCCGTCGCTATACCGGTGGAAGCGTTGGTCAGGCCCACGCCAT
The DNA here is from genome assembly GCA_964484515.1 of uncultured Desulfobacteraceae bacterium. Classification (GTDB taxonomy): domain Bacteria; phylum Desulfobacterota; class DSM-4660; order Desulfatiglandales; family HGW-15; genus CAZAGT01. The sequence goes on from CAZAGT010000070.1 coordinate 8,846, forward strand.
GGGTAAACAAGCAGACCCCTGGACGTCCGGAGACCCGGGCGGTGGCGTCCGCCATGAATGCCGCAGCCGCCTCATGCCGTGTGTGAACGACGTCGACGCCCATCTTTGCGCAGCAACGGTAGATCGTCGCCATGCCCGATCCTGAGACCGAGAAGATACGGCGAACACCCGCTTTGTGGAGCGCCTCTACGAGAAGGGCTCCTCCATCGGTCGTAGTCATTGCCCATCTCTCTCTTCTCCCCGACATTGCGCAAACAACGCGGGGCGAATTAAAGGGAAGACGAGACAGCAGGGTTGTTCAGCTTCTGAGAGGATGAGTTTGGATGTCACCGACAATGGCACCCAAACAAGGAGCCGAAGAGGGCGTGTCCTTTATGCACCTGCCTTCGGCAAGGCTTCAGCGTGGCAGGCGTGCCTTCGCTGAAGTTTCGGCACAGCAGGATGGTAAGACCGACGGCATCGCAGCTCTGCCGACAGGGGTGAGATGGTCAAAGCCTGGCGTCAGGCAATTCCGATGCGCCGGGACTTCACCCTTGGTGCCTCTGATCTACGGCATCCTAAACGCTGGCACCGTTAGGGTCAAGTTGAGCTTACGAAATTCCATCGGCAGGGTGAGACATAAGGTTTGGCCGTCGATGTCAGTGAACTTCGCCGTACTTTTGCTTGACATCCTCAAGGGTCAGGGGTTTCTCTTTAAGCTGCAAAATATAGCCGGTCGCCCACCTTGCCGCCTTGGCGATGGTGCACTTCTCCGGGCCGATGCAGCCCCGGCATTGCTCGTCACGGGCAAATTCCCGTTTGGCGTCCGGATCCCAGGAATCATACTGCTTGCCGAACCGACTCCAGGTGACATCCCGGCACCTCAGGCCGTTGAACTCCTCTAAGAACCTTTCGCCGATGGTTTCAGCCACGTTGTCGAAAGAGATACGCCTATAATCCGGATCTCTTAGTTGTTCTTCACGCCCGATTCCCGAGAATAGACTGATCGCAAATGCAGCGCCCACAAGGGCGCCGCAGGTTCCAATGTTCATGTTGCCATAGCCTCCGGACAGGCCGATGAGTGCCTTAAACATGTCGTCTTCATCTTCTTTGGTACAGATTTCAATCCCTCCCTCTCTGAGGGCATCTACGATAGCCGCAAAGGCGGATTGGGCACAACCCCAGTATACCGGCACGTATTCTCCTGCTAGGTCACCCGCTCTTGCGACGATACGCACCTGATCCTGATTTGTCATTTCAAACCTCCTTCTGGATACCTTCAGACATGCCTTCATATTTATCCTTGAGATATTCAAGATCCTTAGGATTTTCGCGTAGGTCAAAGATCGCTTCCACCGCCATGGCGGCGGCGTTTGCGATCGTACAGGCACTGGGCACACGGCAACCTCTCTTTTGGGCAGACGCGAACAGCTCCTTGCTCATCTCAGGTATCCTTGAGTTCCAGGCCCTGCCAAAATTCTTGATCTGCGTGTGCCTACAACTCAGACCATGATACTCGGCCAGCCACTTCGCCCCCATAGCCTCCTTGACATAGTAGTAGGGAATCCACCTGTTTCTCCTGTCCTCGTTTAGTTGTTCCCGTCCGACACCGACGGCAAGGCTAAGCGCGAAACCCGCTCCGCTCAGGGCGCCGCAGGTCCCGTATCCGAGGTTGCCGATACCGCCCGTCAACCCCATCAGACCTTTAAACATTTCGTTTTCGAGCCTCTCATCCACCAGTTCGACGCCTACGGCACGAAGGGCGTCAATGGTGGCTGCAAAGGAGCAATGCCCGCAACCGACCAACGTGGCCTGATACTCGACAGCCAACTCCCTAGCCTTTTGAACGGCCCTTTCCTTCTGAGTCATCTATATTCCTCCCTCGTCAGATTTAACAATACGGCACTTTAGCAAACGTTTTCCCGCGGCTTTGATTAGGGATCGAAGACTCGATCATCGATCCATGGATTTAGGCTCCGGCCGATCGTAATATTACGTATTACGAAAATCAAGTAGAATTGCATGAGCCTGCTCGTATATCGGTTAAGACGGATATGGCGGATATTTCAATGATGTATCTGGGCTAGACCGAGTGCAGCTTTTCTAAAGGTCTCAAAAAGCGATGGGCCGGGGGCGCCAAACCGTTCGATGTCTTTTGTGCTGGTTTCCGAATCATCAAAGAAGAGTAGGTTTTCGAGTTGGACCTTGGCGTCAATCATTCAGCGCCTTGTTTCACGGCGTATTGCTGGTGGGCTTGAAAGTAGGCGTCAACCTCGGAGGGGATTGATGTGAAACGGACGAGATGGATTCTATTCCCTGAGCTCTTAATCACCTTCCCATAGAAGTTTCGGGAAGACAGTTTCTCGTCCACGGCTTCGAGGTTCATCTTCAGGTCAGTCATGACCTCAAAAGGGGAACTCAATTTAATCTCGGCGCAGTTCTTCGCCAGGCGGACGACCGATCCGGTTTGTCTTTTCTTTCCCGCGTCTTTGCCCTCCAACACCGTATAGCTCAGCGGGATTTGGCGCGCCAACGTGACCAGGGTGGGATCTCTTCCCTCCAGAGCGAGGTTGAAGTCTCCTGCAATGCCGCCGACCTCGTAAATCCGGAGCGGTGTATCGGCACCTTTCGGCAACACATCACGCTGTGAGTCGATCCGTAGGATATCGCCTGCGTCCTTGCGGACGGATTCGGAAATAAGGATCTGCCCGCCTACGGTGTACGATTCGATCCGGCTCGTCATGTTCACCCCACTGCCGACCACCGCATACTTACTTCGCTTGCTCGAGCCGATGTTGCCGACGATCACTTCGGTGTCGTTGAGACCGATTCCCATCTCCAGCTCGGGCAGGCCCTGGTTGCGGTTCTGTTCGTTCACCGCGGCCATGGAATTCTGCATATCGATCGCGCAGGCGATGGCACGTTGAGCCCTGTCCGGCATCTCCTGCGGGGCGCCAAAGATGATGAGCAGGGCGTCGCCGATGATCTCGTTGATCGTGCCGTTGTACTTGAGGACGACCTCGACCATGACCTCGAAGTAGGCATTGAGCATCTGGACGACCTTTTCGGGTTCGAGACGCTCGGAGAGAGGTGTAAAACCTCTCAGGTCAGACATCATGATCGTGACCCGTCGCTTCTCGCCCCCTAATTCAAGGGCCGATGGGTTTTCGATGAGTGAGGCCATGACCTCAGTCGAAAGGTATCGGCCGAACATCTTTTTCAGGAGCTCCGTCATTTCAGCCAGTTTACTCTTCTCCTGCTCCAAGGCAGCCTCGGCGTTCGTGGCGGCGCTTTGATAAATAAAAGCGAACAGCGAAAGTGCAAAAAAGATAGCCGAGACGTTGAAGTAGTACAGGATGTACTGAAGCCAGGGTACGAGGGTGTAGACCGGGCGGCCATCTGCGAAGAAGAAGTGCAAGCAGGTGAATATGAGACAGACGGCCAAAGTCAAGGCGACTCTTAGTGCACTGTGGAGCGAGGCTGCAAAAAAGAAGACCGTCGGCTGGGCCAAAATGTAGTATTGAAATCCGGTATTCCAGCCAATGAAGACGACACACATGGCTGCATGCAAGTTGATCTCGAACACGGCCAGGGAGATACTGACGATTCTATTCCCCCGTAAATGGGTCCAGAGAATGATCGTCCAAATCGCCGTACTGCCGATGTTCAGGAACGCCAGAGGTCTAACGGAAATGGAAAGGAAGATGAAGATGAAGAGGAAGTGGAACCACAGGGCGGTAAAGAAAGCATAGCTGCCGACGACCTGATAACGATACTCCCTGGCAAGCACGTTGTCAGGCAGTTCGGAAAAACGCTTAAAGAAGGCCTTAAGTGTGGAAAGAATCTCGTTCATCTCCCCTAACGCCAGCCAAATTTCTTGTGACCTTACCGAATCATCCTTCGGTGACGGACGTCCATGGCCCTATAACCTTCTCTGCGGCGTATGTGGTCGCCATACTCGCCCTCGCCAGGTTTACCCGCCTCTGGCGGCATGCCCCGTGCGCAAGCATGGCGAAAATGGGAAAAAGCGGTCGCGTTGTAGCTCCACCTGGATTTTGGCGGGACGCTCCACGCGGAAGCACGGGGTGCTTTCCTATTTCGGGTATCCGAGCGGCATAATGAAGATCGGTGTCTCGTGTTCCTTGAGGGCCAGCTTATCCTTGATGACGTCCGCTTTCAAGCTGAGGACAAGACACGTGCCGAGATTCATGGCACCGGCCGTCAAATAGATATTCTGAGCAATGCAGCCGGCGGTTGCGTAGGCGGCTGCTACCTTGTTTTTGGAGAGCGGATGAATTCTGGTTGAATCGGAAACCATAATAATGATGTGAGACGCCTCTTCAACATATTTTTGCATGGCGATTTGGCTCTTCAGGTTCTCGTTTGTTACCAGCGCGAGGCTGTGTTTGACGGGATCGTAGAAATACACTCCCTGATCGGACGCGACATAAAGATCCGTATAGTGCCGCCCGTACGAAGATGGCGCCGTGCGTTTGCCGTCTTGTCTGTTGACGCCGTTGGCCGCCCAAAGGATGTTGGATAGATCTCCAATAGGGATTTCTTTGCTGCTGTAGCTTTTGGTGGATTTCCTCATTTGAAGCGCTTCCATGATATCGACGCCCAAACTCGCCCTAGGCTTCTCAAGCGCGATATCCGCACCTGCAATTGCAGGAAGCGCCGCCAACAGCAAAAGGCAACCTAACGAGAGCCCAACAGTCACATTCTTCGTCTTCATAACCATGTCCCCCTTTCCAGATGCGTCTTGAGTCGTTTACCCTTCACATCGGTTTGTAGCCGAAGTAGATGGGAATAGCCATGATCAGTCCTTCCCAATAGGTGCAGATCAACAGCACGGCAATGGAGGCCAGGAGAAATGGGAATATCGCCTTGGACAGCCTTTCCAGATCTGTCTGTCCGATGGAACACGCAATAAATAGGCAGACGCCTACCGGCGGAGTCGTGAGACCGATTACCAGGTTGAGTACAAGAATGACCCCAAAATGAAGTGGATCAACGCCGATCTGAACCATCAAGGGAAGCAGAACAGGGGTCAGGATGATCAGCGATGCTCCCGTTTCCATGAAGGTGCCGACAATGAGAAGGAGCACGTTCAGGAATAGCAGGATCAGGTACTTGTTGGTGGTGGCCTTCAAGACGGTCTCCGTGACCATCTGTGGGACCTCCTCAGCCGCCAGAAGCCATGAAAAGATGCTGGCCATCGCGATGACAAGCATGACCAGCGAACTGGTTGCGCCGGTATTGACCAGGATTCGAGGCAGATCTTGAAGACGGATATCCCGGTAGACGAAGAAGCTGATGAAGAGTGCATAGAATGAGGCGATGCAAGCGCTCTCGGTCGGTGTAAAGATACCCGTCAGGATACCTCCCAGGATGATAATCGGCAGCATGATGACCAGGGCCGCATCTACTATCGCTTTGAGTGATTCCTTCAAGGAAGGTGTCCTGCCCTTAGGGTACTGGCGTGTTTGGGAGTAATACCCGACAACACCCATCTGAAACAGCCCCAACAGGACGCCCGGTACGAATCCGGCCAGGAAGAGCGAGGCGATGGATACCTCGGCCAGGACCCCGTAGATGATAAAGGGAATCGAGGGCGGGATGACCGGACCGATGGTTGACGATGTCGCGGTCACGGCCGCAGCGAAGTTCTTGTCATAGCCCTCTTTCTTCATGGCCGGAATGAGAATGGAACCGACGGCACTCGTGTCGGCCACGGCCGCGCCCGTGATACCCGCGAAGATCATGCTTATGACGACGTTAATGTATGCAAGGCCGCCTCGCAGCCAGCCGACGAGGATGTTACAGAATGCGAGCAGCCGACCGGTCATACCGCCGGCGCTCATGATGTTGCCGGCCAGGATAAAAAAAGGAACGGCCATAAGGACAGGGGAGTCAATTCCCGTGAAGATCCGTTGAGCCGCAAGGATGAGGGGCGTCTCGCCCTGGGTCATGATCGCCATGAGCGGGGTCAGGCCGAGAACGAAGGCGATCGGCACTCCGATGAGCAAGAAAAAGATGAAGGAGGTGATCAGGACAATAACGACCATGGAATCGGTGCCCTCACTCGCCTTTGCCAGGTTTATCCGCCTCGGGCGTGATGTCCCGCGCAGAAGCGCGGGGCGCTTTACTGATTAGGAGTCTGAGTACACCTTCGGTCTTGGCTGAAAAAGAAATGCGATCGCGTGAAAAAGCATAATCGCCGCCCCGACAGGGACGGCCAGGTATGGCAGCGACATCGGCACGCGTAGTGCCGGGCTGATTTGAGCCCGGGTCACCAGGACCAGTTGGATCCCGCCCACCACGATCACGGCCAGAATGAGGATCACGGACAACCGGGCAATGATGGACAGGACCCGGTGAACGCCCGGCGGCATGCGATCCATAAAAATAGTGACCGCGAGATGTTGGCCCCGTTTCATGGCGACCGCGGCGCCCAGAAGAGAGGCCCACACCAGACAATACCGGGCGAACTCCTCAGTCCAGAACAAAGGCAGGTTGAGGACGTAGCGGAAGATGACCTGGAGAAAGACGACTAGGGCCATGACGGAGAGAATGATAATCAAGGCCGTCTTGGTCACCCGATGAACAATGTCGCTTGCTCGTTCCAAGAACTCCTCCGAGTTGTGCCCGGCCGCGAAGCTGATTCCAGCTCCCTTAGTGGGGGTGAATTCCTCACTGAGTGGCCCTTATCCGGTCGAGGACGTCTTTCCAGGCCGGATGCTTCCGGCCGAACAGGTCGTAGACCGGAGACATGGCCTCGATGAATATGGATTTATCCACTTCACTGACGATCATCCCCTGCTTCTTCAGTTCTTCGAGCTGCTTGGCCTCGTTGTCCCGGATGAGTTTGCGCGCATAGACCGCAGCCTTGAGAGCCGCGTCTTGAAAGATCTGCTGATGTTCCGGTTTGAGCTTTTTGAACTTCTTGAGTCCCATGGTCAAGGGGGCAGGGGAGTAGAAATGGCCGGTCAGGCTCAGGTACTTCTGAACCTCGCTCAGTTTGAAGTGGTAGATGACGGCGATGGGGTTCTCCTGCCCGTCAATGACGCCGGTCTGCAGAGAGGTGTAGGTCTCGCCCCAGCTCATCGGCACCGCCTGGGCTCCGAGCTGCCGTACCGATGCCAGGTGAACCGGATTTTCCATAGTCCTGAATTTGAGGCCCTTGAAATCGGCTGGTTTGAGGAGGGGCCGTTTGGAGTTGGTGAAGTTGCGGAACCCGTTCTCGAAAAAGGACAATCCCTTGATCTTGGCCTTCTCAAGCCCGTCCAGCAAGTTTCGACCGACGGGGCCGTCCAGGACCTTATCCACGTGTTCGTTGCTGGTAAACAGGAAGGGCAGGTCGACCACCCCCATGTCTTCGCTGAAGTTGGATATCGGGCCGGTCGAGGTCGCCGCCATATCGATCGTGCCCAGCTGTAAACCTTCCAGCAATTCTCGCTCACCCGTGCCGAGCTGGCCGCTGTCGTAAACTTTGACGATAACGGCACCGTCCGTTGCTTCTTTGACGAGTTGGGCAAAATATACAGCCCCCATGGTATACGCGTGATGTGGCGGGGCCAGGGTCGCCAGTTTAAGCCTGGTCTTGGCTTGGACTGGAATAGCCAGGGTGGCAATCCCCAAGATCAAGAATAAAGTGATAAGCGCAGGTCGTTTCATGTCTTTTCCTCCTTTCTTGAGATTTGAGGTTGACGGTTGCAAACCCAACACCCCCTGGGCAGCTTCCTCGAAGAATCAATAGCGGGTTCTATCTTGGCCTTCGAAATTGCCGGCGGCATCATGGACGAAAAAGGCCAATCGGAAGAGAGCTCCTTTGTTCTTGTCTTCTCGCACCCTTCGCCAGGTTGTCCACGTAAAACTAGGGTTCAAATACGTAGGTGTGTCGATGCTCAAGGCAGATCGCCATGGTTACGCCGGCGTCCCGCTGCCGATCTCAGCGATCGCCTCGACTTCGACGAGCAACTCCGGCTTTACCAGCGCGGGCGTTGCGACGGCCGTGCTGGCCGGTATTTTGTTCGGGAACGCCTCGGCGCGCGCTGCCGCGAAGTCCGAAAACCTGCTCATATCGGTGAGGAATGTGGTGATCTTTACGACGTCATCCATCGTCGCTCCAGCCTCGGCCAGCACCGTGCGAAGATTGCTGAACACCTGGCGTGCCTGAGCGGCCATGTCGTCCCCACCGACAACGTTGCCCTGCGGGTCAAAGGCAACCTGCCCCGAGACGTAGACGGTGCTCCCGACCCGTACGGCCTGGGAGATTCGATACGCCTTTGCCCACGGCCACGCAGGGTTAAGTTCGATTCGTTCCGGCATTTTGTTCCTCCTCTCCCTTGGTGTTGGTGACTAAAGTCCCGTATGTCTGTTGACGACCATCGGATTCGATCGTTTCGGTATCTTGCCGTTTACAGGATAACGCCCTAAAGATCAAGGGAGGGGTGCTACACTCCAAAAATCCGGAGTGAATAGATCGGATCAACCGGTGCGGATGATCCGACGCTTGCCTTCCGCGATAAACAGATATAGGCTCTACGAAAGCCCAAGGGTAGTGCGAGCCTTGAGCCGCAGACCTTGGGCCTTTCCCGAGCTTCAAGGCGATCTCAGAGGTCAGCGCCGCCTCTTGCCACAGGGCGGGCAGGTTGATCGACTGCGAAACTTCATGAAATTGGTACTTGAATTTGACATTCTAAGATTCTTCGACGTTTGTTCGCCCGGCCATGGGGGTCTCTTTTCAAAAACGAGGAATTGAGTGCGTTGTC
>CAZAGT010000071.1:0-17555 GCA_964484515.1 uncultured Desulfobacteraceae bacterium
ACCCTTGGCGCCTGGAATCTGCAGCATCCTCGACTTTTGCAACGTTAGGGTACAGATTGAGACTCTAGCCGGCAACTGGGAATTCAATCGTAAAGGTAGCACCTTCACCCTCCTGGCTCTCCACCTTGATCGTCCCTTCGTAGTCTCGTACGATGCCATAACTGATCGAAAGACCCAGTCCCGTACCCTTGCCCGCCTCCTTGGTGGTAAAGAATGGATCAAAGATACGATCTCGGGCCGATAACGGAATACCCGTACCGTTGTCCTGGACCTGAACGACAACGACGCCGTTCCGTGAGCTTGTCTTCAGGAATATTCTTTTCGCACCGGCCTTTTGTTCGGGATCCTGCCACCTTTCCTCGATGGCGTCCCTTGCGTTGGTCAACAGATTGATGAATACCTGCTCCAAACGATTGGAGTCTGCCAGAACAGGAGGAAGATCCTCGGCAAGATCCGTAACTACGTCAATCTGCCGCAGCTTCAATTGCTGGCTGAAGATCTCGAGGGCCTTTAGCAGGGCCTCGTTCACCTGGACCTCCGATCTTTTTACATCCGATTGGCGGCCGAACTCTCGCATGTGGGTGATGATCTTTGAGGCCCGATCCACGTGGCTGTCCATCTCGGCGGCCAGGGTCTCCAGCACATCTTCGGTGACTGGTTCTTTTCTTCTGATCTTTTTCAGGATGAAACTACTAGCGGTCTTGATTACGGAGAGGGGTTGATTGAGTTCGTGGGCCACCCCGGTGGCCATTTCGCCGAGAGTTGCCATTTTGCTGGCCTGGATGAGTTGTTGCTCGGCCAACAGCCTCGCCGTGACATCGCTGGCTGTCGCGAGCAACACTTCCCTTCCCATGTATTCCGAACGGGAGGCAAAGATATTGACAAACATCGTATTGCCGTCCTTCCTGATTTGCCTAACCCGATTCAGATCCTTGGCGGCCTTCAGTTCCGCGGCATATTTCTCACGGTCGTCTTCCTCGAAAAGGTCGATAAAGGATGTGTCGATGATTTCTTCTTTTCTGAAACCGTATATGGAGGTCATGCTGTCGTTACAGTCGAGGATCTGAAGGGTCTTCACATCCAGGACGAAGATCGGATTCGGGATGGTGTCAAAAATGGTGCGATATTTCTCCTCTGACTTCCTGACCTCGTTCTCTAAGAACTTCATCTTGGTTACGTCGAGAGACATCTCCATGGCGGCGACGACCTTGCCCTCCGCGTTCACGATCGGTGACGTCCGCACCATCCAGAAAGAGCGTGTCCCGTCCTTGTTGATCCCGGTCTCTTCACTTGTCCGTGGCTGCCCGTCCTCAAAGGTCTCCACAACCGGGCAGATCTCGCACCGTTGGGTTCGGCCCTTGTAAGCCTGATAGCAGTAGTCACCGGCCTTGGGTTCGAACTTTTCCGCAAACTCGCGATTGTAACGCAGTAGCTTGAAATCCTGGTCCTGGACAGTGATGTAGCAAGGGGCATGCTCGAAAAGGTTTCGGTATTCCTCTTTTTGCTTATTGAGCTCGTCCTGTTTTTCGCGGATCTGCTTACGCATCTGATTGATTGCCAGCGCCAGCTGGCCGATTTCATCTCGGCGATCGGCCTGAACTTCGTCATCATATTGACCGTTGCCGATCCGCCAGGTCGAGGAGATCAGTTTCTTGATAGGCCGATTGACAAACCTCACGACAAAAAGCCCGATGATGCCGGCCGTTGCGAGAAAGAGTATGATGGCCAGGGCAGAGTAGGCCCTCTCATGACGAAGGACTTCGTTGTCGATATTCTGCAACGAAACTACGACGTCCAGCTCCCCGAGGACCTTCTTGGTCGCAGGTGATTCATGGCAGGCCTGACCGGAGCAGCCGGCCTCATTATAGATAGGGTTGATGATGCCGAGCAGTCGGTAGCCCTCAGGCCCCTTAAATATTCGCGTCCTTCTCGCCAGGTCGACCGATAGCAGGGGAGGATTCGATGCATGGCAGGCCGTGCAGGCCTCGGACTTGATGCTGGTTGATTGGTTGATCTCACCGTCCCTGTTTGAGAACTTGATCTCTCCCTTCTTGTTGTATATTCGGATCGTTTCGACGCCCTCCTGTTCCGCTGCACGTCGGATGATTTCGTTGATATCCTTGCGGGAATCAAGCATCATGGCATAATTGGTCCCCAGCGTGATGGTATGCCCCAATCGGTCGGTCCCGGTGACAACGCCTTCGATGGCTCTCTTCTTCTGGTACCGAAGGTTGAAGTAGGACCAGATACTGAAGCCAAAGAACAGGACCAGGCCAACCCAAAGGATCAACCGAAAACTCAGACTCTGGTGGATTCCAATTCGTTTCCGCATTTTCATTCGCCCGCCGCTATCGGCAAGGGCCCTTGCGCAACGGTATCCAGGGGGGACTTTGCCAAATAGGAATGTTATTTTGGAGCTGTCGACGATGTCAATACGTAATTGGGGAGGGCCACTCGCGTTGTCCGCGGTCATTTGACGAAATACCCGAAAACGACTAATTCTAGTGCAATCGTTTCACCTGCTGCGGCTCCGCTCTCCATCGTACACGGTGGTTGCGAGAATTCGAGGGCTCACAAAAGATGGAAGATCTTCAGTGGAAGGTCCTCGTCATCGATGACGAGGAGGGCATTCGGAAGGTCCTGACGATCACCCTGACCGATGCCGGTTATGATGTATTGGCCGCGCCGGACGGAAAGACAGGGCTCCGTCTCTGCGTGGAGGAGAGCCCTCAGATTGTGATTACCGATATCCGGATGCCCGGCATGGATGGGCTGGAAGTCCTGCGCCGAATCAAACAAAACCATCCCGATCGGGAAGTCATCGTGATCACAGCCTTTGGGGAAATGGAGATAGCCGTTCGGGCCCTGCAGCTTGATGCGTCGGACTTCATCACCAAACCGATCGAAGACGAGGCCCTTTTGGTGGCCCTTGAGCGCGCAAAGGAGCGTTACAGGGTTTACCGCGAACTTCGCGAACACACCGAAATGCTCGAGGCCCGGCTCTTACACACGACCGCGGAGCTGGCAAAGCGGTATGACTTCCAGAGCAATCTCATCGAGAGCTCCATGGACGGGATAATCGGTTGTGATCGGGCCGGAAATGTCGTCATTTTCAATCGGAGTATGGAGAGAATGCTGGGTTACAGCAAGGACGAGGTCCTTCAGAAGTTGTCTCTGGATCGTCTTTTCCCGGTCGGACTGGCTGAGAAGATGAGAGAAGGGCTTTACGGCGAAGCATACGGAGGAGAAAACCGGCTCTTCCTCTATGAGACACAACTGGTCGCGAAGAGCGGTGAGTGCCTCCCCGTACAGCTATCGGCCACGGTCCTCTATGAGGAAGGGGAAGAAAGCGGCCTGGTGGGGTTTTTTAGGGACCTCCGCGAGATCCGGATGATGGAACAACAATTTGCGGATCAGACCCGTATCATACACCAGCATAAAATGATGTCGTTGGGACGTCTGGCGGCCAGCGTGGTCCACGAGATTAACAACCCGCTTGCCGGCATCCTTAACTACATCCGTCTCATGATCAAGATTACCAACCGGGGTGCCCTCGCGCAGGAGGATCTACAGAAATTCCAGAGATACCTGGCGCTCATTGAAGGCGAAACCGACCGTTGCTCCAAGATTGTCGCCAACCTGTTAGCATTCTCGCGCAAATCCAAGATGGAATTTGATGAGGTAGATGCCAATGAGTTGGTTCAAAAATGCATCATGATGAGTCAGCACAAGCTGGACCTGCAAAACATCAAGATCGACACCCGACTGGCCCCCGAAGTTCCCAAGCTCTGGGCGGATCTGAACCAGATCCAACAGTGCATTATCAACCTGATCTTCAATGCAATCGACGCCATGCCGGACGGGGGCAGGATCAGCCTGACGACCAGTGTTCACCATGGGCAAGGCGTGGTTGCGATTGAGGTCGGGGATACTGGCCGCGGCATCTCCGCTGAACATCTCCCCCATATCTTCGATCCGTTTTACACCACCAAAACGGTTGGGGAGGGACTTGGGCTCGGTTTGTCAACGGTCTACGGCATCATCGATCGACACAAGGGAACGATCAGCGTGGACAGCGATCCCGGTAAAGGGACCGTCTTCACGATCAAGATTCCTCTCCAGAGGACGGGGGCATCCAATAAGGGTGCGTAGGAGATTTGGGCTCTGATTTACCCAATGCGAGGCACTCGCCTGCGCGAAGCCGCTATAGCGAAGGCAGGCGAAATGTGAAACTCGAAATGGTTCGACAGGCTCACGGTCCTGAGCAGAGTCGAAGGGCAATATCAAATAACAGGAACCCAATTGACCCAAACCTTGTGGCGCATTTTTCCATTCCCCAAGCACCATTGGGGCAGGCTGTTTCAGTCTTTATGGCATTCAGGCTTTGGATTTGTTTCGGATTTCAGCATTCGGATTTCGGGTTTCAATCTAAAAGGTTATTTGTATACGAGCGTGACCCTCGGGATTCTTCTGGGGAATGGTTTCGTTTTGCGGGCCGGGGCGTCGGGGAGGACACCGGGGACGGCCGATCTCTCCTGGAACGGCCATTTCACCGTCGTGCGGATGACGTTTAACGATTTCACGCATGAAGAAATGTGGGCCTTGTATACCGAGAAGTTGCTTCGTCTGTTTCCGACCATCGAGGCCGACTACGATGCCTGGCTGGCGCGTATGACGACCAGCGCAACATACGAAGAGCACCTTGAAAAGCTTCAATACTTGAGACCTCAGGTCCCTTCTGAGTACTGCGACGAGATAAGGGGGATGGCCTCGCAGTTCTCAGGCGGGAACGAAAACATCCGTGGCGACGGTAGACTTTCGATTGATGAACTCTATTACGTCAACTTGTATGTAGACATCATGATGGCCAGGGGGTGTTCTGCCATATCGGTATTCGGGCCGAGTTCGGAGACCGGCACGAACATGGTGGCGAGGCTGGTCGACTGGTATCCGCGCAAGGATAACGCGGTCTTCATTATTCAGAACGGAGACAAATCCATAGGCAATATAAGCCGTCTCCTAAGCGTCATGGCAGGAACGGCGTTCAATCGGAGCGGTGTCTTTGCGGCCATTCTGGATGGAGGGTCGTCCCCGCCCGTCGATTTCCGGAAGAAACGATACCGTTCCACCCTTATGGACATCCGATATGCCCTGGAGAACTATGATACTTTAGATCGGATCGCAGGATTTCTAAGTGAGCAAGAGTACACCTTCAGTCATGAGATCTTCTTGGCTGACCCAAAGACAGGCGGGGTCTTGGAGAATAACATGCTTCCCGGCGGGTGCCGTTCAGTGAGGCGGGCCGATTCCGTCCTCGGTGAGGGTGTCACCTGGGAGCACCATGATGCGATCGCTGCCGTGAACCCCTTCTTTCTCAAGGAGAACTACCGCGGACAGGGCGTGGATCCAAGATGGACAAACCTGAGAGAGCAGATTGCAGTTAAGCTAAGACATAGCGACCGCGGCGAGGTGGCCAAGATTACCTTCGACGAACTCAAGGCGATTGCAACCTTTTATGATCGGGAAGGCTCCGACGCCTATCCGGGGTCAGGTTACGGTGACATCTACAACTCTCGCACCCAGCATGTTGTCCTCTTCGAGCCGGCGACCTTTCATTTGGAACTGTTCTTCCGCAATGCCAGCCCCACGCCGATCAAGCGGCCTGTGTTCATCGAAGTTCCGGTCCTCTTTCATGAAGACTGAGCGCGGCCGCTCCATCTGCATTGAGGTAAGGCAGCGAAATTCTTGACAGATTTCACCCAAGCGCTTACCGTGTGAAAGACCCGGCCGAAACCGCGCAAGGCCTACATCTGCATGAAACCGGCCCATGAGGTCTTAGGGTGGTTATATTTGCTCCAGCACGTCTGTAAAAGGCAGAGGTGACAACTTCTGCCCGCCTGAGGAGGGTGAACCTTCCACCTGAATACCTGTGTTATCATCTCCGAGGGGACCCTGCTTTGACCCTTTTTCTGATCAATATTCTACTCGCGCTGGCCTGGATTGCCCTGACCGGGCATTTCACGGCGACCAATCTCATCGTTGGTCTTGCCTTGGGCTATCTCACCTTGTGGATAACGCAGCGTCATGACGCCTCAGCGTCCTATTTTGGAAAACTTCGCCGGGTGATCGGCTTCATCGTCTTTTTCGGGTGGGAGGTCATCAAGGCGAATCTGCGTGTGGCCTATGAAGTGATGACCCCCGGGCACCACATGAAACCTGCAATCCTGGCGATACCCCTCGATGTCAAGACCGATCTGGAAATTACCGCCTTTGCCAATCTCATCACCCTCACGCCTGGGACCCTAAGCCTAGAGGTGTCCGAGGATCGGCAGACGCTCTTTATCCACGCCATGTACGTGGATGATGTCACCCTATTCAAGGGGGAATTAAAGAAAGGGTTGGAGCGGCGGCTCCTTAAGGTGCTGCGATGAACGGATTGAATCTGGTTTTCTATGTCTCCCTGTCCATCATGACCATGGCCTTCGTTTTGGCCTTTGTGAGATTAATCCGGGGGCCCACGCTACCTGACCGGGTCGTTGCGCTCGATCTCATGGCGGCGGTCGGGATCGGCTTCATTGCGACTTATGCCGTCTACACCGAAGAGAAAGTCCTTTTGGATGTGGCCACCGTCGTAGCCCTGATCTCTTTTCTGGCCACGGTGGCGTTCGCCTACTACCTGCAGAGGGGGGTTTAGCTGTGCGGGAATTGATCAGCGCTGCGCTCATGATCACGGGAGCCTTTTTCATCTTGTTAGCCGGGTTGGGAGTTCTCCGGCTGCCCGACCTCTATACACGGATTTCGGCCGCCACCAAGGCTTCCACGTTGGGCGTAGGCCTATCGTTACTGTCACTCGCGGTTCATTTCGATGCGCTCGGGGTTACCAGCCGGGCACTGGCCACGATCGGCTTCGTCATCATCACAGCCCCGGTGGGGGCTCATCTGATCAGCCGATCCGCCTACCGCACCGGCGTTCCACTCTGGAAGGGAAGCATCGCTGATGAATTGGATCGCCGGCGTGACCCCGGGGAGGCCGCCTTGAGCGGTGGGGGTTCGTCTCCGGCATCCGGCCGGGGAGTCGAAGGGGGGCAATGAAGATGCTCATGATGTGCGCACGATCGCGGCCCTTTCGCTCGGCGTGATGATTGCGCCGGTTTACGTGGCTGTGGAGGTGGCGGGGGGGCAGGGATCTATATACCGCCTGGCCGTCAGCAACGCTCTCATCTCTGCCCTGGGGGTGGCGTTTATGTTGCGCTACCGTCAGGGCTCTTGGAAGACCATGCGAGTCATCGAGCATCTGCCGCCGGGCGTCCAAGCCGGCGAAAGGGAGCAAAAAAGGTGACCTATTGAGCGAACTCAGACGTGTGAGGAACAGACGGGGGCATGAAGTGAGAGTCGATCCGGTGTGAGATAATGACCCAAAAGAGGAGGGGATTATGAGGCAAAAAGGGATGAGCAGAAGGGAGTTTGTCATTCAGAGTACCGTCGGTCTAGTGGCTGCTGGAATAGGTATGCACCCTGCCCGAATGTGCGGTGCCGAAACGAGCACGTCGGCGAAGATCGTCTATCGCACCCTCGGCCGTACAAGGCTCCGTATCCCGGTGGTAAGCTTTGGAGTGATGAATTCCGACAGTCCCGATCTCATTCGTAGGGCCCTCGATATGGGTATCAATCATCTCGACACCGCCCATGTCTATTTGAGGGGCAACAGTGAGAAGGTGATCGGGAAGATCCTCGAGGAGCGTGGATGCAGGGATAAGGTATACGTAGCCACCAAGATGCTTTTCAACCGAGATAAGCAGAAAAACGTCTTCGTACCCCAGGGTAGAGGAAAATATGCAGGTGCTACCAAAGATAACTTTTACAAGCAACTCGCCATGAGTCTCAAACGCCTGCGTACCGACTATGTCGATATTCTGTACCTACACAGTTGTCACGGAGCCGGGATGGCTACCTATGAGCCGATGCTCGAGGTATTCATCAAGGCCAAAGAATCCGGCCAGGCCCGATTCATCGGCGTCTCGACACACGCCCAGGAAGCCGAAACGATTCAGGCCGCCGTGGATACAGGCGTATGGGACGTCATCCTGACGTCTTACAACTTTCTGCAAGAACACAGGGATGAGGTCAAAGAGGCTATTCGAAACGCAACGGACAAGGGGCTTGGGGTTATCGCTATGAAAACGCAGGGCGGTGTGCGCTTGAATCGCGAGAAGAAGGTGGAGGTCAACCACGCCGCGGCGCTTAAATGGGTCCTGCAGGATGACAATGTGTGTACGACGATTCCAGGGATCACGACCTTCGATCAACTCCATTTGGACGTTGGCGTCATGGGTAGCCTTAACCTTTCCGAGGAGGAGAAAAGGGACCTAGAGATATCATCTCTGATGAGAGGCCATCTCTATTGCCAGCAATGTCGCGATTGTCTCCCGTCCTGTTCTCATCACGTTGAAATCCCCACGCTCATGAGGGCCTTTATGTATGCTGTGGGTTACGGTAATCTTGTTCAGACCCAACTAACCCTGGCCGGTGTCCCCCCCGAGAACGGATTGAGCGCATGCCGTGCTTGTCCAAGCTGCACGGCTTCATGTCGGAACGGGATCGATATTCGCGACCGTTTAGAGATCCTAAGCGCGATGGTGTGAATCAGAGTTTCTCGTCTGGTAAGTCAGGGCACGATCAGAGAATCCTGGTGGATTCTCAGAGGGTTGCTGAAAAGAACGAACCCTTCTCTGCCCCCCTTAGGTGGGTAGACTTCCGGCAGATCGAATCCTCCAAAGGAGGGAACATCTTAAGTAGAACATGAGTACCACCCCAGGTACCTGTTTATCCAAAACCGAACATTACGATCAATACGACAATTCAGCCGTCGTATCCATAGGCGAATATGGCGAAGTCGGCCACTCCGCTACTCCGTCACGAGACTGTCGAAAAACCGGCTTCTGACAGGCTGATGGGTGTTTTCCGACAGCCTTTCCACGAGTCATTCGCACGACAAGGAGCACTTTGCGGTGAAAAGATTGAATCTTCACGTCATGAGGACCATACTAATCCTGTCCCTGGGAAGTGCGATGGTTCTGCCGGGGCCCTCCCAGCGACCTAGCGAGAGCTTTGCCGATACCGAAGCGGCTGGGAGCCGGGAGTCACTGAGGCGTCTCCTTCCTGATAAAGCGGGAGCGGATGGTTGGAGAATGGCTAGGGAACCGGACTTTTTCGATTCAGCAAACTTGTGGGAATACCTCGACGGCCAGGCTGAAATGTACCTCGATTATGGATTTCTACAGGTGGTAACGACGGACTACACTACCCCTGATGGCACAGGGTCCTTGGCGGTGGAGATCTATCTGATGGAGAGCCCGACCCACGCCTTCGGGCTCTATGCCGCCGAGCGATCCTCCGGCGAAAGGTTCATTGAGGTAGGAGTTCAAGGATATATCGACGAGAACATACTCAACTTCTGGAAAGGGCCATACTACGTCAAGCTCACGTCATTCGGGATGGTCCCCGGTCTTCAGGAGATCTTCATGAAGCTCGCGAGCGTGATTGCCGGGAATGTGAAAGGCCGTTATAGCGAGCCGGAACTCTTTGCCTGTTTTCCAGAAGAAAATAGAGTGAAGATGAGCGAACGCTTCATCCCCAAGAACTTCATGGGCCACCCTTTTCTGAAGAACGGCTACCGGGTGACATACCGGGGCGCAGAGGGCGACTACGAGGCCTTTCTTGTCCATACCGATTCCGCGGACGAGGCAGAGGAGGTGTTTCGGAAGTACCAGGCATTTCTTGAGTCCGAGGATCAAGAGCCGGTTTTGACACCGGCGAGCGACTACACGCTCGTTCTGGTCCAAAAGGCGGGCAAGGCCGTCTTTCTACATAAAGACTTCTTGGGAGGCGTCTTTGGTATCGGAGATTCGGATGCGTCGAAGAAGATCGTTGAGGAGATGATCAGCCGACTGAGGCATCGAGCAGGGCGCCCTGAAAAGACTTGACTTATCTACCTGATAAAAAATATAATTTTTGTGTTGTACCTAATGATTCGTTGCTCTTTTCCAAAGATGATGGGTACCTGTTGTGAGCCTAAATAGGCTGTTATTCCAATAAGATGGCACTCTGAATCGGGCAGATGAGACGATGATGCCCTAGCTATCCGGCCTGTTTCTCTTTGGCTTCCAGCGGCGCATGTAGAGGCCTTCCCGTCTAAACAGACTGGAAAACCTCCAGTCACTGTGTGTTTGCACCGGCCTACCAAGGTACTTTCCCTCAAGGGTCAGCACGTGCCTTCCCATCTTTGAAATACCTGAATGCTTTAAGGTCCTGAGGGACCACCAACATTTTCGGATTCGACCAAGCCCAAGGTGCCTCGATCTGACAAACGGCCACCACTTTGTGTCGATCGACCGGAGCGGGAAATCCTCTCGCGTGCCTGGCTACGTCCAAACGGAGGTGAAGGAAGATCCGAAATGGCGATTAGGCGCTGATAGGAGCGTTTGAACGGCCAGAAGGCTGAGCAGGTGGAACGATAACGTCAAGCCGTTTAGGGAAAATGGAGGGAAGGAGCACGGAATGAATATTTATGTCGGAAACTTGTCCTACAATGTCAGCGAAGAGGACCTGAAGCAAGCTTTTGAAGCGTTTGGTCAGGTGGAATCCACAAAGGTGATCAAAGACCACTTTAGCGGCAAATCGAGGGGATTTGGATTTGTTGAGATGCCCTCCAGGGAAGAGGGGCAATCCGCCATTGAACAACTTGACGGGACCGACCTGAAGGGGCGGACAATTAAAGTAAACGAAGCACGGTCTCGTTCAGAAAGGGGCGGTGGGCGTCAGGGCGGGCGAGGTTTCCGCGGCGGGGGCGACAGGCGCTTCTATTAAGCCGAGTACCTTTGATTCTGAGCTTATCCCGGGTTCGGTGGGGATGGACTCTGGGCACAGCTCAACGGGGACGCGCCTATTCCGACTCTTTAATTCTGGGTCCTACGAATTGAGAAGCTTCGCTCAATTTGGATGTAACGCTAAGCAATGTGGTGGAAGAAATGGGCATGCTACGACCTGTGTCTATCTCAGTGTTAGCCGTTGACACCAAATCGAAAAGCCCCGTAGTCGTCCTAAAGGAGATCGCCGGTGAAAGGACGCTACCGGTCTGGATTGGTTTCATGGAGGCCAACGCGATTGGTAGTGAACTTGAAGGAATCAAGTTCTCCAGACCCATGACCCACGACCTGGTCAAAGATCTCTTGGTCTCCGTCGATGCGAAGGTCAAGAAGATTGTGGTCCACGATTTGAAGAAGAACACCTATTACGCTTTCATTCACCTGGATTATGCGGGCAGGGAGATCATCGTGGATGCCAGGCCGAGCGACGCTCTCGCCCTCTCTTTGAGGTTCAAGGCCCCCATTTTCGTTGAGGAGGATGTGTTTAAGAAGGCCGAGCATGTGAGTTTCGACTCAGAGGAGGGAGACAAATCGGAAGAAAAGAAGAAATGGCACAAAATCCTGGAAAAGATGGATCCGGATGACTTTGGAAACGCATGAGCCAGTGGGGGAAAGCGGATTCGCCGGAGTATCCGGGTAATATCCTGTTCAGCTAGGAACGGAGGATTGAAAATGATCGGAAAGAGACTGGCCTATTTCTTGTGGGCCTCTGTTGTCGCGGCAGCGCTGGCTATAACGAGCCCTCTATCCTTGGCCGAGGAGAAGTCGAGCACTGGGGGCAAAGTGGCCATCGTCAACGGGTCAATCATCACCCGGGCAGAATTCGACAGAGAGATGGACCGGGTTCAACAGGGCATAGCCCGCCAAGGACGAGCCATCGACAATTCCATGTTACCGGAAATCCGAAAGAAGGTCTTGGAAGGCCTTATCGATCGGGAAATCCTATTTCAACAGAGCCGAAAGGAAGGGATTGCCGTCGAGGAAGCGGCCGTCAACGATCGGCTGAGCACTCTACAAGGCCAATTCCCGAGCGAAGCGCAATTTGAAGCCGCTCTAAAGAGTATGGGACTTACCCTCGCCGATCTCAAGCAACAACTCAGGAAGGGGATGGCCATCAAGTATTTGGTCGAAAGGCGATTTGAAAAGGGGACTTCCGTTTCGAACGAGGAAGCTAAGGCCTACTACGACGGCAACCCAAAGGACTTCTTGCGACCCGAGCAAATCCGAGCCAGGCACATTCTGATTAAGGTCGATCCCCAGGCGAGCAACTCCGAGAAGGCGGCCGCAAGAAAGAAGATCGAAGAGATCCAGGCGAAGCTCAAGAAGGGTGAAGACTTCGGGGCGCTCGCCAAGGAATTCTCTGAAGGGCCCAGCAGTTCGAAGGGCGGCGATCTTGGTTGGTTTGAGCGCGGGCGCATGGTAAAACCCTTTGAGGAGGCGGCGTTTGCCCTCAAGCCGGGTGAGGTTAGCAACATCGTAGAGACCCAGTTCGGATACCACCTCATCGAGGTCACTGATAAAAGGCCGGCGACCAAGATGGCTTATGCAGATGTCAAAGAAAGGTTGCAGCAATACCTGAAGGATATCAAGGTTGAAAAAGAAGTCCGGACATATGTGGCTGAACTGAAGGAAAAGGCGCAGGTGGAACGGTTTCTATAGGGTCTTGAGCGGCCCTTACGGTCCCCATCTGGAACGACCACCCCGAGGCAAAAGGCTGGGGACGGGAGGTTACCAGTTCGTGGCCCGCTTCCAGGCCAAATCCTTGAGTTTCGGTAGCAGATCCGGAAGCCCTTGCTCGACCGTCTGATAATCCCACTCAAGGGCCTCGACCGGCCCTCCCGTTTGGACCGTAATAGTCCGCCTGCTTTGAGGGCTGATCGTGCCGATTTCCCCAATGATATCTCCGGGCCCGATCGACTCGAGGACCTGACCCGCTTCTGAAACAATACTCACGGTTCCTGAAACGATTAGGCAAAAGGTCTTGCGTGCTGCTTCCTTGCCCTTCGCATAAATCACCTCACCTTCTCGAAACGCCCTTGTTTGGCAGGTCACCAGGAGAAAACCAAGCCGGGTGTCGTCGAAGCCGTTGAATGTCTCACATTCTCTTACCGCGTCACGAATTACTGCAAAATCCAAAGTGCGACCCCCTCGTGACGCTCGCTAGGAGTGATTCAAGCGCGGTCAAAGGCACATCTGCAAGACTAACGCCACGTTGACGTTGCCATTTTAGCGACTAACGACCACAAGGCTTACCCGTGCCTCGCGCCGGGCCTCTGATATATTCGCCTCGGTGCGCACCTGGAGCCCGGGAAAGGAAAAGGCGTATCGGGCGAGCCTTGAACACTCCGCTAATCTAGTCGCTTTTCTTAAAGGTCATTTTCCCGGCGCCCGGCAGTTCGATTTCAAAACTGTCGTCGTCCTCGAGTTCGCCGACGATGACACCGCCCTGCTTGGTGTTCAGCCGCAGTTGATCGCCCTTCACATACCATTCAAAGGCGGCCTCATCATCCATCATCGTCCAGGTACCATGCCCGCCTTCCTTCAACTCGATGGTCGCATCAGCGTATTTGGAATCCTCCTCGGCCTGAGCCTTGTAAGTCCCCTCGTACTGTTTCTCGGATGTACACGCCGTGCCGAAGGCGAAAAGCAGGGCCAGCAGTAGGCAGCCGATAGTGCGTGATCGAGCGTCCATACCCCTCCCCTATACGGTTACGGAGGCCTCTTCGGCCGACCTGCCGCCGAAGAGCGATCCTCCCCTGCGAAGCAATACGATGCGATCAAAGAAGAATACTTGAATGATCAACAGCAGCCAGCCCGTATTCTTGAGCACCTTCTTCCAGCCGATCGTCTCCCCAACCGTGTCATAGCACCCGCAGCTGAAAGACTCGCCCTTGAAGATGTTGATGATGACCATGACCGTAAACATCACCAACAGTCCGCCCAGGATCATCGCCGCCGCCCGCGCCCGCAGGCCGATGATCAAGAACAGGCCCACAATGAGTTCCATCCAGGGCATCAGGATCGACCCGAAGTCGACAAACCAGTAAGGCACGAGCCCGTAATTGGCCACGTTCTCGGCGAATTGAGGCGGATACTTGATCTTGGTCGTGCTGGCATAGATGAACATGATGCCCACAGCGAACCTGAGCACCAGCGCCAGGTACTCACTCGTCACAATGCGCTTAATCCATATCCACAGACTTTTCATGGCTCACCGGATATCCTTTCTTTTTCCACTCGGACAGCCCGCCGTCCAAGATCTTCGTGTTCTTGTAGCCGCGGTTGATGAGCTTCTCGGCGAACTCCTCGTCGTACCAGCGGCTGAAGTTCCGGCCGTAGACAACGATCTCCTGCTCCATGTCCTCTTCATCCAATTCCATCATCACCATGATGTCGAAGAGCGAAAGGGGCATGCTCGTGGCCCCCTCGATGTGTTCCTTGTCATAGGAGTGCTGAGGTCTGGCATCGATCAGCATGACCTCCTCTTCGGCATGCTTCTTCGCGGCCGTGTCCACGTCTACCTTTGGGACGTCACCTTTGTAGAACTTGAAAAGGGGGTTCGGGAGGGTCTTGTTGGCTGCGTTGAAGACGATGCCGCAAAAAAGGCTCAGACCGATCAGGAGGACGAAATCGAAGATCGATATCGTGGGCAGCCAATAGTGACGCTGGGCCTCCCGCTCGAGCCGCAGCTCATCGCGCATCAGCCACTCCGACATCTGCTTGACAAAGGCCACCGAGAACTCAGGATAACCGGCCATGACACGATGGAAATCCTCCTTGGTAAGGACCGTGAGGTGCGTCTCTTCCATCGTTTCCACGTTGGCCGATCGGGTCTTTTCCGTCAACAGCGCCATCTCACCGAAGGTCTGCCCCCGACCCAGCTTGGACAGATCGGTCTCCACGCCGTCACGGTCCTTGCGAAAGACCCGCACCTTCCCGGAATTGATGATGTAGAAGTTGTCACCCGGGTCTCCCTGACGGAAGATCATCGTGCCTGCCGGGAGTGTCTTGTCTTGAAGGGCCTCGGTAATCTCGGCCAATTTCTCCTTTGGCAGGTCCTTGAGCAGAGGACTTCCAGCCGCACCTTTAGGGGAGTCATTTTGATTCGCCATGATCAACTCTCAGTATATGAAAATCGTTTAGAACGACTTAAGCCCCTTGTTGCTCATGGATCTTCCTGATCTCGAGCAGAAACTCGTCGACGTCGTTGATCACGCCGCCATGTGTCAACAGGACCTTGCCGTTGTGATCAACGAGTATGGTGAATGGGTAACCGGGGCTTCCCAACTTTTTGAAAGCGGCCTTCTTAGGATCGGGAATAAGTGGGAACTGAACATTGAATTTTTCTTTGTACTTCTCGACATGTTTGGGTTTGTTCCCAACGCCGATACCTAAGACTTTGATGTCTTTGCTTAGAACCGGATCACCCTGAATCACCTTGACGATCTTGTTGAATCCGGGCGCATTCTTGTGGCAGGTCTTGCAGAAGGCCCAAAATAGTTCGATCAGCACGAATTTGCCTTGAACCTGCGAAAGCGTGAACGTCTCCTCGCTTTTTAACCCTAAATAGTCCTTGTCCGCTTCAGAATTAGGAGCGCTCAACTTTATCTCGGGCAGGGTCGTGCCCACGGTAATGCCATCGCCGGCGCCAACCACCGAGTGAGGAAGGGAGAGAAATGAAACGACACCCAACAGCAGCAATATCTTCACAACGAATTTCTTCTTGGCCATCTTAGGTCCCCCGTCAATTGGCTAAAAAATTTAGTACAGCTCAAGGTCTTTGAAAAAACCTAATCGAACCATAATGCCCGAAGGGTGGATGTCAAAGCAACATGTCAGGGACTGGAAAAATGGATTGTCGTACCCGCCGTAACCGCGGTACACCAACAGATCGCACTTTGCCTCTCATGGGACAATTTGACCGCTGATCCTGGGTCGCTGACCGTTGCTCTATTGTGTTCCGGTTCTTGTAACGCCCCGTAATATCTAAGTAATGGACATACAGGTTGAATGTCAAGGGAAAACAAGTTGCTTCGCACCGGGTCCGGCTCATCTATTTCTTGGTCAATGCCTCGACCCCGGTCCAATTTTCCGGGACACCTTGGACCATGTAGTGAGCGGAACGTTCGAGGTAGATCCGGGCCGCCTTGTCCTCCGGATTCGTCTGCAACACCTGGTTGAATTGAACACTGGCCTCCGAGAATTTCCTGTCGTAATACAGGCAGAGCCCTTCTTCGAAGCTTTCTTTGGTCTGCTCCTTCAGCTCTTTGATCGATGGAGGGTCGCCGTCAAACAGCTCGTAAACGGATACGGGTTCTTTTTTGCCTTTGACCTGGACTTTGTCCACAAAGCGATGCCTGTATACGTCCGGGTCCTTCAGATGTGACAGAGCAAGTTCACTGAGGGTGATAGAGGAGCCGTACATGCGGGTCAGACCCTCCAACCGCGCAGTCAGATTGACTGCATCGGCGACGACCGCTCCCTGCATTCGATCTTCGCTGCCGATAATGCCGAGCATCAGGTTGCCGATATGCAGCCCCACGCCGATGCCGATCGGTTTAAAGCCCTCTTTTTCGCGTTCTCGATTGTATTCATCCACAGCCCGATGCATGGCAATCGCAGCCCTGACAGCATCGTCCGGGGTGCCCGGAAACAGGGCCATCACCCCATCGCCGTAATATTGGTCGATGAAACCGTTGTGCTCTTTGATGACCGGGCTGACCCGCCTGAGGTAGGCATTGATGAAATGAAAATTCTGTTGGGGTGTCATCGTTTCTGAAAGGGTGGTCCACCCTCGAACATCCGCGAACATCACGGTCATCTCTTGGCTTATTTGATCGCCGAGCTTAATCTCGAGGATGCTCGTTTTGTTCAGCAGGCTGATGAACTCCTCGGGTACAAAACGCTCATAGACCCTGTTCAATTCGGCTAGTTCGGCCGTACGCTCCCTTACCCTCTCTTCCAGGAAATCGTTGGCGGCCTTCAGTTCCTTGTTTTTGCCGGCGAGGCTCTTGCTCAAACGGCCGATCGTCAAGTGCGTATTGACCCGGGCGATCACCTCCTCGGCCTGGAACGGTTTGGACACATAATCGACGGCCCCCAGCTCGAATCCTTTCACTTTGTCCTTGGTGTCCCCCAGGGCCGAGAGAAATATGATCGGGATCTCCTCTGTTTCCGGATCCTCCTTCAGGGTTTGACAAACCTCGTAGCCGTCGATGCCCGGCATCATGATGTCGAGCAATATGAGCGACGGCTTCGCCCGGCGAGCGATCATCAAAGCCGCTTCGCCGTTCTTGGCAGCCAACAGTTTATAGCCGCGGCCGTCTAGGGTCTGATGGAGAACTTGCAGGTTGGTCGTATTATCGTCCACCAGCAGGATCTGTTCAGGCTGATCCTGATCATTTGCCGGTGGTGTCGCGTCGTGATTCATTTCTTGCTCCGTCAACGTATACCTCTCTGAAACTCATTTCTCCTCGCTCTCGATCTACGATACCAGTCCCAGCTTGTTTTATCAAATATCATTTCGAGCCGGGGAGGCCGAGGAGATAGGCGGCCGGGGAGGTTGTTGAGGACGTAGGTGATTTGGCGGTGGCGCGAGGATTTTGATACGATTTGTCCCCTTCCATGGCG
>CAZAGT010000072.1:0-17511 GCA_964484515.1 uncultured Desulfobacteraceae bacterium
GCTGCACCCTTGACGCCTGGAATCTGCGGCATCCTCGACTTTTGCAACGTTAGGGATAATACGATTAATCTTGAATAAGAGAGGAGCTGAAATGTCAAAAAGATACGTATATTTTTTCAAAAAAGGAACCGCAGACGGTAATGCAAGTATGAAAAACTTGCTTGGGGGCAAGGGCGCCAATCTCGGCGAGATGGCGAACCTTGATATCCCAGTGCCCGCCGGTTTCACGATCACGACCGAGGTATGTACCCACTTCATGAACAACAACGGCAAGTACCCGGAAGGCCTCAAGGGACAAGTCGATGAGGCCATCAGACTGACCGAGCAAACCATGGGCAAGACCTTTGGGGACACAAAAAACCCCCTGCTCTTGAGCGTCCGTTCCGGTGCCCGGAGTTCGATGCCGGGCATGATGGAGACCGTCCTCAACATCGGACTCACTTCGAGGACCATACCAGGCTTGATCGCAAAGAGCGGCAATGAACGCTTTGTCTGGGATGCTTACCGGCGTTTGATCGCGATGTACTCGGACGTGGTGCTGGAGAAGGCGGCGGGGATCGATCCCGCTGGCGGACAAGGGATTCGTGAACTTCTTGAAGAGGAGATGGATCGCGTCAAGGAGGCCAAGGGTGTAAAGGCCGACACCGATTTGGACACGGCCGACCTCAGGCAACTCTGCGACATCTTCAAGGCCAAGGTGCACGAGGTCCTCGGAATCGAATTCCCGGACGACCCTGAAGGGCAACTTTGGGGCGGAATCGGAGCTGTTTTCAAATCATGGAACGGGAGGCGGGCGGTTGCCTACCGAAACATCGAGCGGATTCCCCACGACTGGGGTACCGCCGTGAATGTCCAGTCCATGGTCTTCGGGAACACGGGCGATAATTCAGCAACGGGCGTTGCGTTCACCCGGAATCCGGCGACGGGTGATAATCATTTCTACGGTGAGTTCCTGACCAATGCCCAGGGCGAGGACGTCGTCGCCGGCATTCGCACGCCCCAGGCCCTGAATGAGATTAGCAAGACGTCTGAGTCCAAGGACCTGCCGTCCCTCGAAGAAATCATGCCAGGCCAGTATCAGGAGCTCTGCCAAATTCGTGACATGCTCGAGAAACGTTATCGCGACATGCAGGATATCGAGTTCACCATCGAGGAAGGCACCCTTTACATGCTTCAGACCCGGGTGGGAAAGCGTAATGGGGCCGCCGCCGTGCATATGGCCGTTGACATGGTGCATGAAGGGTTGATCGATAAGAACGAGGCTATGATGCGCGTTCGACCGGAGCAGATCAACGAGTTCCTGTTGCCCATGCTCGACCCGCAGGACGAGGCCGCCCAAAAATCACGAAAACTGGCTACCGGCTTACCCGCTGGGCCAGGAGGCGCCGTCGGTCAGATCGTCTTTACCGCCGATGAAGCCGAGCAGTGGGCCAAGAGCGGGAAGAAGGTCATCCTTGTCCGCAACGAAACGAGCCCGGAGGACGTCCACGGCATGCACGCTTCCGAGGCGATCCTCACCGCCATGGGAGGGATGACCAGCCATGCCGCCCTGGTGGCTAGAGGCTGGGGCAAATGCTGTATCGTTGGATGCGGTGCGCTCGAAATTGACGCCGGAGGCAAGCAGGTTACCGTCAACGGCAACGTCCTCAAGGAGGGCGATACCATCTCGCTTAACGGCACCAAAGGCATCGTATACAGCGGTGAGCTCAAGCTTTTGGCGGCTGACCCGGGAAAAGATGCGGTCTTCCAGGAGATGATGCAGTGGGTAGACGATTTCAGAAGACTCGGGGTCCGCACTAATGCGGACACCCCTGAGGATGCGGCGCAGGCACGCAAATTCGGCGCTGAGGGTATCGGACTCTGCCGAACGGAGCATATGTTTTTCGGTCCCGATCGGATACTCCCCATGCGGGAGATGATCTTGGCCGGGACGAAGGAAGCCCGTGAAAAGGCCTTGGCCAAACTTCTACCGTTTCAGCGCGAGGACTTCAAAGGGATCTTCCGGGCAATGGCGGGGTATCCGGTGACTATCCGAACCCTCGATCCCCCGCTACACGAATTCCTCCCGCGGGACCCGAAGACCCAGAAAGAAGTCTCCGATGAACTCGGAATCCCGGTCGAGCAGGTGGCGCGCAAGGTCGAGACCCTACACGAGTTCAATCCGATGCTCGGTCACCGCGGATGCCGCCTCGGAATCACCTTTCCGGAGATTACGGCGATGCAGGCGCGTGCCATCCTGGAGGCGGCCTGCGCCCTCAAGAAGGAAGGGGTTGAGGTCTATCCCGAGATCATGATTCCGCTCATCGGCACCCAGGCAGAACTCGAGGACCAGAAGGCCGTTGTGGTGAGAGCAGCTGAGGAGGTATTCGAGGAGCAGGGCGTTCGGGTTGATTACCTGGTCGGTACCATGATTGAGATCCCGCGCGCAGCCATCACCGCGGCCCATGTCGCTGAAACGGCTCAGTTCTTCAGCTTTGGGACCAACGATCTAACTCAAATGACATTCGGGTACAGTCGCGATGATATCGGCACGTTTATTCCCGAGTACCTTGAGAAGGGAATATTGCCCTTCGATCCTTTCCAGAGCCTCGATCAGGAAGGTGTGGGATTCCTCATGGAGCACGCCGTGAAGAACGGTCGCAGCGTCAATCCCGACCTTAAGATCGGGATTTGCGGGGAGCATGGAGGCGATCCGGCCTCGGTGGAATTCTGCCACCGGGTTGGCATGAATTATGTGTCCTGTTCACCCTTCCGCGTGCCGATCGCTCGGTTTGCAGCGGCACGGGCAAAACTCAAAGACTGATCGATGTTAGTTGCGCAGGGGCCGAGGCAGGGGGGAAATCGGTTTCCCCCCTGCCTTACGTTTTTACGATCGGTAGTGGGACAACGCGTACAATCTCTGGCTGAGTTGAGTGAGGCGCTCCGCGGTCTGAGCGGGTCCTTCGGCGGGCTCCTTCGGCTTCAAGATGTCCTCATTAATAAAACGAAGGGCGTTTTTGAAGTTGGGCTGTGAAAGGGCGCCGATATGGTCAATGACGCCTAATTTGTGAAAACGTCTTCCAAGATAGTCCATTCGTTTGAGTGGATTCCCTTCCTTACCCTGGGCCATCTCCTGACTCATGGTTTTCGCAGCGACCCAGTAAGACTCAAGGAATGTCTTGACGAGAGCGGCCCAGATACGGAGCTTGTCGAAGCCGCGCTTTGTGACCCGGAAACTCCTACCGTCAGAACGAGACAGGAACCCCGCCCCCTCGAAGTCACCTAGGACCGCGTTCACGCGCTGACCAGGGTCCTCTTGATTTTCAAAGATGAACTCATTCCTGAAGAGCTTCTCCATGAATTCATAGTCTTCGACGATAGACGCTTCATCCTTCAAATCGTCGTCTCCGGCAAGGAGGGATGTGGCCACGAAGGCGTGCGGAATGAAGAAATGGATGATGCTATTCTTGTAGTACTCGAGTTCCATTTTCTTGTCATCATCGACAAAATAGAAGGCCTCCTCATCGCCGTCCAGTCCCTCAAGGGTCGCGACGATCTTTCGGCCGGCCAGCGACGTCAGTGCTTCCTGAACAGTCGCCGCCGGGTCGATGAGCATAGAGGCAAGCGGAACTTCGCGTTGCTGAAGGAAATCGAGGAGGGTTTCAACGGTGTCAAGCAATTCGACGGCGTTGAAGCCGCGCCGGTGATTGCTCAGTATCGCCGTGGCGACCAACGAAAGAGGCGTCACCAAGGAGACCTCATTGATGGCCTGCACCAGGTGAAAAGCGAGATCGACGGATGTATTTCGCCTTGTGGTGTCCGCCGTCGAGAGGTATTCCTTGAATGAAAAGGGCTGTGAAAATCGAATGTAGACCTTGCCGTACCGCTTTTGGAGAAACCGCCGAGCCTTGATGACTTGCCATACGTTCTCTTGGTCTTTCAGGCCGCCGCCCATCTCCTTGAGATAGGCACGCTCTTCCAGGATCCGGTCGTAGATAATCGAGGTCGGCACAAAGATGAGATCATCACAATGGCCATCCTCGTACGCCCGCATCAAGATAGAGAGAAAGCCCGTCTTGGGGAGAACCAACTTGCCGTTACGACTGCGTCCGCCTTCAATGAAAAACTCGATGGGATGTCCCTCCTCCAGGAGCGCTCTCACATAACGGTTGAAGACTTCCGAATAGAGTCTTGCCCCTCGGAAAGACCGTCGAATGAAAAAGGCCCCACATTTTCGAAAGATGTGCCCCATGGGCCAAAAGGTGAGATTCTGACCGGCGGCGATCCTGGGAATGTGCACATGATGGTTATAGAGCACGTAGTTGAGAATCAAGTAATCGATATGGCTCTTGTGGGATGGAATAAAGATCAATGGGCCTTTGCGGGCCCACTCACGTACTCTTGCAAGCCCGGCGGTGTCCACATCGACACCTTCAAAAATCTTGTTCCAGAGCCAAGTCAACGTAATGTTTAAGAACTCGATGTAGGCGCTGTTGTAATCAGCCGCGATCTCGTCGAAGTACTCCCCGGACTTCTTACGTAGCTGACGAAGTTTTTTCCCGTTGCCGGATGTCAGGGCCTTGATCTTTCGGTTGAGTTCCGGGTCCATCAGCACAATCTCTTTCAACTGCTGCCGCGATCTCATGATAGGGCCGAGGATGACTCTTTTTTGTTGGTCGATACTGTCGACCAGGGCCTGCCTGATTTCCAGTGCCATTTCCCGTTGCGATCTGGCCTCGGTTTGAGAGGCAAGGTAGGTCTTCAGGTTCAAAGGGCGGCCAAAATCGATAAAGGCGCGGCGATTATGTCTAAAGAAAAGGACGGTCTTCCTGACGACACCGGGCTTGTCCTTGAAGCCAAAGAATACGTTCTTCAGGCTGGCATAGTCCTTTTCCGGGGTCCTCTTGTAGAGGACGAGCTGCGGAACAATGAAGATAGGGCGTTCCATTTCCTTTTGGGTCTCCAAGAGGAACTCGAGGTGGTCCTTCTCAGCATGAACGAAATGGCGTGCAAACCCCTTTGGATCTACGAGGAAGATCAGCGCCGTGGTCCCTTGTCGAATGGCCTCTGCATAGAACCCTGACTGATAGGGGCTGGGAAGGCCACCCCGGCGAAAAAGGGAGGAAAGTTGGGACAAGATGACCTTGCCCAGCTCCTTGATGGGCAATACGGCTGATATATTGAGATCAAACGCAATCTTGGGATAAGGAAGACGCCTGCGACGAAAGTTGTAGTGGTAGAGGAGGTAATCGAGATGGCCGCGGTATTTGATGGCGTAAACCACCGTGCCGGTGCGGTGCATCTGCTTCAGTTCCTCCTTCATGCTTTCATCGATCTGAACCCTGCGGAACAACCTGTAAAGAAACCAACCCAGAAAGATACCGGGCTTGTGATCCAGCACGTAGGGGTAACGTATATTAGACGTCTTCTTGTTCATTGATCTCAACCGACTCTTCAGAGGCCAAGGAATCACCCACGACGATTGTGGGGTACTCAACCCTAATCATGCTTCGGCGTAATTAGCGGGCTACCAAAAAATTTAATAGACACATCAAACGGTTAAATCAAGTCTTTTCCGGGCTGATCTCAGGTCGGCCGGCGTACCGGACGATTGGGGATTTACGGAAAGGCGAGCCAAAGGGACCGCAAGCCGCACATCCACGCCTCAGGAAAGTTATGTTGACAAAAAGGGATGTATGTTTAAAAATGATTTTTAAGCGCGCACTTTCACGTCCTGAGGGGAGGCTATCATGTTCAGACCGATGCTGGTATCCGGACTTACGATTGATCCTTTGACGAATAGTCCCATCGTGATTCTCAAAGAAGTCGACGGAGAAAAGACCCTCCCCATTTGGATCGGGCTTTTGGAGGCGACAGCGATTGCCAGTGAATTGGAAGGAATCAAATTTTCGCGACCCATGACCCATGATCTGCTCAAAAACATTATTGGCATGATCGATCTGAAGGTCAATAAGGTAGAGGTCTGCGACCTCAAGAACAATACCTATTACGCCCTGATCTATTTCAATCACAACGGTAAGGAGGTTTCGATCGACGCCAGGCCGAGTGACGCTCTTGCTCTTTCTTTGCGTGTGAATGCCCCTATCTTTGTCGCGGATGACGTTATTAAGAAGTCCAAACAGATCGATCTCAAGGCGGAGGCGGAGGACACATCCGAACAAGGCAAGAAGTGGCAAGAAATCTTAGAGAATCTAAATCCTGAAGATTTTGGCAAGTATAAAATGTGATGTTTCCAACGAGCAACATACCCGATGTGGTGCCCTTCGGCCAAACATGCCAACCTCGTTGCATCTGCGCGAAGGTTTCACTCCCATACCGCGATTTCCTTTCCTGTCATTTGCGAAGCGCTAGAACGTGATCGATCTACATACCCATTCCCTGTTTAGCGACGGTGAACTACTCCCTTCCGAACTGGTAAGAAGGGTTGAAGACCTGGGATACTCGGCCGTTGCGATCACGGATCATGTCGATACGTCGAACCTCGATTTTGTCATTCCCAGGATTGTTCAAGTCTCTCAGGAGCTTAACGAGTCGCAGAACGTGCGGGTCGTACCGGGCGTGGAGATCACCCATGCTCCTCCCGGCTTGATAGAGTCGCTTGTCAGGCGGTCAAGGGAGCTGGGGGCCAAATTGGTCCTGATTCATGGAGAGAGCATCGTGGAACCCGTGGCGCCGGGCACTGACCGCGCCGGACTGGAGGCGGGGGCGGATATCATCGCTCACCCCGGCCTCATCACGATCGAAGAGGTGAAAATGGCTGCCAAGCAGGAGGTCCTACTTGAGATTTCGGCACGCGGCGGCCATAGTTTTACCAACGGACACGTGGCGCGGTTGGCGCGGGAGGTAGGGGCAAAGCTGCTCCTGAACTCTGATGCCCACGCCCCCCGAGACCTCATGACGAGAGATTTTGCGGGTAGGGTCGCCGAGGGAGCCGGGCTGCCCCGCGATGCCCTCTCGGCGATGCTGGTCAATGCTGAACGGCTCTTGGAGCGGATTGGATACACGCTGTGAGGGCCTGCAGGCCCTCTTTTTGCGTCCTAACCCCATCCGCTACAGTCCCAAAGTCCCTTTCAACCCTTACTGCCGACCCAAAGGCTGAGTCGCGTTGACGTTCGTTATTGCATTGAAGCACCCGTCTTTCCCCTAGTTCCAATCGCGCCCCTTCTTGCCCGCCAGGGCATGCGGCACGATTTTTGAAGTCCTTTCGGCCGTGACCTTTTCGTCGGCTGAAATGGATTGAGCATCTTCCGCGTTGAGCTCTCTTACCCATCTCAACCTATGAATTCAAGACACATCTCGTCGAGCCAAGAAAGGGCAGGGCCGCAGGGTTAGCTGTTTGAACCGCGTCGTACCGTCAAACACGCGCAGATTTGAAACGACTTGAAATAATAAGGAAAAATGGCTTCACCATGATGAATGCCCAGTCAAGAAAGGCTCAATTCTTTAATCTGTGTGGGGCCGGGATCGTTCTTTTCTGGCTCGTTTTGCTTGCTACGCTGGTGAAAAAGGTTGAATTCGGCGAGGAGACATTTGCCTCGAGTCACGACTCCCCTCAAGTGACCCTTGATTCACCGCAGCGCGAGTGGAAGGAGATATACCTTAAAGACAAAAAGATAGGCTATGCGGTCAACCTGATAAGACCTATTGACGAGGGTTTCTTTATCCAAGAGGAACTCTTTCTGCGACTCAATCTGATGGGCATCGCTAGCGGCGTCGAGACCCTCATCCAGTCCGAGACGGATAGGCAATTTCGTCTAAAGAATTTTCGCTTCCGCGTGCGTTCCGGTGTCGTCAGCTTTAAGGCCTCCGGGTACATCGCAGACGGGGATCTCGTCGTCACCACGGGGAAAGGCACCGAGAGCAGAACCAAACGGATCGCCCTCAATGGGGCCACACCCATGATGGGCGTCAGCCTGAGCCATTTCTTCAAGTCCAGGAAAATGCGTATCGGTGACATGTTTACACTACCCGTCTTTGACCCGTCCGCCATGGTGTATCGGGAGACAACCTTTCGGGTGGCCGAAAGGGAATCGATCAAGATTAACCGGACAACCTATGACGCCCATCGAGTGGAAACAGAGTTGTTAGGGCAGCGCATGTCTTTTTGGCTCGATAAAGACGGCACTACGCTGAAAGAAGAGGGATTCCTGGGTTTGACTGCAATCAAATCCAGCGCTGCCAACGCGCCTCACGGTCTTGAGGACGGCGGGGATTTGGATCTTTATGAATTGGCCGCCATAACTCCTGATAAAGGGTTGCCCGAGCCCGCACGAATGACGTATCTCAGAGTAAGGCTATCCGGCTTTGAGGAGGCCGATGTTGCCTCTGATGATCTCAATAGTGGGCGCCAGACCTTTCAAAACGGTATCATGGAAATATCGCGAGAGACCTTACCCGCTGGCGTACCCTATCTGTTGCCGGACGGACCGGGCGATGAAGGATTACGCCCCTTTTTAGAGCCTACATTCAATATCGAAAGCGACGAGGAAGAGATCATCAGCAAGGCACGTCAGATTTGTGCCAACGAGCGCCGCCCGCTGGTGGTCTGCCGAAAGCTGTTGAACTGGGTCTACCACCATATTGAAAAGAAGCCAGTTGCAAGTATTCCAAGCGCCGTAGAGGTGCTCAGAACCGGCATGGGTGACTGTAACGAACATGCCACCCTGCTAACGGCATTGCTCCGGGCGATGGGCATCCCGGCGCGAATGAGCTGTGGGCTGGTATATACCCGGGGCAAGTTCTTCTACCATGCCTGGACGGAGGCCTATGTGGGCGGTTGGATCACGTTGGACGCCACTATGAATCAGATACCCGTGGATGTAACCCATATTAGGCTTGTTCAGGGCAATCTAGACAAACAGGTGGAGATCGCGGGATTGATCGGAAAATTGAATGTCGGGGTGCTAGAGTATCGTTATGATTAAACTAATCAATTTGACCAAATGCTACCGGGGTTTTCGCGCCGTCGACCGTATTGACCTGAGCATCGAAGAAGGGGCTATT
The DNA here is from genome assembly GCA_964484515.1 of uncultured Desulfobacteraceae bacterium. GTDB lineage: Bacteria > Desulfobacterota > DSM-4660 > Desulfatiglandales > HGW-15 > CAZAGT01. The sequence continues at coordinate 9,004 of CAZAGT010000072.1, forward strand.
TTTGGTTTTCTGGGTCCCAACGGCGCCGGCAAGACCACCACGATCAGGATGATGGCCGGCATATTGGAACCCACCGAGGGTCGGATTATCATCAACGGCACAGATCTGTTCCTTGAGCCCTCAAAGGCCAAACGCACTATCGGCTTTATTCCGGACCGCCCTTTCCTCTATGAGAAGCTGACCGGCTCGGAATTTCTCCAGTTCATGGCCAGATTGTACCGATTAAACGGCGAATGCTCATCAGGACAGCGTGCTACCAGCCTCCTGGAACTCTTTGAACTGGAGTCCTGGGCGGATGAACTCATTGAGAGCTATTCTCATGGCATGAAACAACGACTCGTCATGTGCGCAGCCCTCCTGCATAAGCCGGACGTCATCATCGTGGATGAACCGATGGTCGGCCTCGACCCCAAAGCTGCCAGGCTCGTCAAGGACGTGTTTCGGGAGCAAGCCCTGGGGGGTGCCACTATTTTTATGTCGACTCATTCCCTTGAAGTGGCCGAAGAGGTCTGTTCTCGAATCGCCATCATCCAAGAAGGGCGGATTATAGCGACCGGCTCTGCTGAAGAGCTGAGGCATCAGGCCGGTGTTGACGGTAGCCTGGAAAACATCTTTTTGACCTTGACCGAAGGAAGAGCATTCCCGGATGACAGAACTCGGCTTACTTCTTAGTCCCAGGTTCCTGGCGCTCCGAAACGCCTTCAAGAACTCCGCCGGTCGATGGCGAACGCGGATCTATGTCATGGCCGTTGTCGGTGTCCTCTTCTGGATTCTAATGTTTGCTCTCTGCAGTCGAGTGCTGCTCTATTTTCAATCGGTTGAGATGATCGGCGATCTCCTTGCCCACCATCTCCTTGCCATGGTCCTGCTGACTTTCTTTTCTCTCCTGATCTTCAGCAATATCATATCGGCTCTATCCAATCTGTACCTATCCAGGGACCTGCAATTGGCCCACGCTTCACCGGCGCCGCTCGAGGCGGTATTCTTAAGCCGTTTTATCTACACCCTTGTCGATAGTTCCTGGATGGTCATCGTCTTTGGTCTGCCGGTCCTTATGGCCTACGCATTTGTATACCGCCCGAGTCCGGGTTATTACTGCGCGCTGTTTCATGTCGGTTGCGCCATGGTCTTGATTGCTGCGGGCATTGGAACACTCATCACGATGATCCTGGTCAGCATCTTCCCTGCGCACCGGACGCGAGATATTCTCATGGTCCTGCTGGTGCTGGGAATGGCGGCCCTGTACCTCCTGTTCCGATTACTGCGTCCGGAAAGACTTGTAAATCCTGACGCCTTTTTTAGCGTGATGCAATATTTGAGCGCTCTTAAGGCGCCCGATTCGCCTTATCTTCCCAGCCATTGGCTCAGTGAGGTCCTGTGGCAATATCTCGGTGGTATCCCGGAACGAGGTCATCTCTTCGAAACGCTCTTGATGTGGAGTTCAGCCCTCGCAATAATTATCATCAATACATGGGTGGCACGGGCCCTTTACTTTAAGGGGTTTTCCAGATCACAGGAGGCCAAGCAAAGGATACGCGCGGGCAGGAGAATCCTAGACATCGTCTTGGAATTGATGACAAGACCGTTAGGGCCCGAACTTGCGGCGATCGTGGACAAAGATGTGCGGAGCTTCTTTCGCGACAATACGCAGTGGTCCCAGATTCTTCTTTTGGCCGCGTTGGTGGTCGTTTACCTATATAATTTTAGTGTATTACCGCTTGAGAAGAGTCCCGTCCGTCTCGACTTTCTCCAAAATGAGATTGCATTTCTCAACATGGGGCTTGCCGGCTTCGTGATATCCGCGATCTGTGTTCGTTTCACCTTCCCGGCCGTCAGCGCCGAGGGCGAGGCCTTTTGGATCATACGATCTTCCCCAATCGGCATGAAACGATTCTTGTGGAGCAAGTATGCACTGTATCTCATTCCCGCGGTTTTCATGGGTGAGGCGCTGACCGTGCTCACCAACCATTTGCTCCGTGTCACGCCGTTCATGATGCTACTCTCTTCGGTGACCATGTTACTGGCCGTATCGGGCATTGTTGCTTTGGCGATAGGATTCGGTGCAATCTACCCGAATTTTAGATTCGAGAACATCTCACAGGTTTCCGTCGGCTACGGGGGCTTAATGTACATGATCTTCAGTGCCGTTTTCATGGCTGTGATCATCTCGCTGGAAGCAGGACCCACCTATATTATCTTTATGGCTGATCATAGGGGAGACATCATCACGGGCTTGCAGTGGCTGTTGATCATCCCATCATTTCTCGCCGTCCTGGTTGTTATCTTACTGACCATTTACAAACCCATGCAAATGGGCCTGAAGGGGCTTACCAGATCCGAACCATAATGGGGTAGGCTGCGCAACGTTGATGAAGGGTGTTTTCGCGCGAACCTTTTCCCCGGATTTATCCATGATAACATTTGAGGCGTCCAGACTTACGCTGAAATACGATCGGAGAGAATTCAGACATGATTGAACAGAGCTTCAGGCATTTGACTTGATTGAGGAGTTCACATCACGGCCTTATCGTTTCCAGGCCTAGATTCCTGAGAGAAATGTTGCATAGGGATCGGGCCTTGCGATCTATTTGGGAATCTTCAGCCTAGATACACAACGAGACACCGCCTATGTACCCGTTCGAATATGTCGGAAACCTTCATATCCATTCGATTCATTCCGACGGTGCTGAAGATCCTCCGGGTATCGCCAGGGCTGCGGCCGAGGTAGGTCTTGATTTCGTCTGCCTGAATGACCATGACTTCTTGACCGACAGACTCCGTTTGGAAGAAGAGGGTTTCTACAGTAATGTACTCCTCCTAGTGGGACTCGAGATCGGAAGGCGCTTCCACCACTATCTCGCCTATGACCTTGTTGAAAGGGTTGCTCAGGATCATCTAACGCCTCAAGAGGTCATCGATGCAGTCAACGAACAGGGCGGCTTCGGTTTCCTGGCCCACCCTTTTGAGAAGGGTATGCCGTTTCTGCAAAAGTCGGTAGCCTTTACGTGGAACGATCTCTTCGTAAAGGGCTACGCGGGCATCTGTATCTGGAACTTCTCCTCACGCTGGAAAGAACGCGTCCGGAGCCCTGCGCACGGCATCTTTCACCTCCTTTTCAAACACTCAACCCTCAAAGGCCCAAGCCAGGGAACCCTGTCCTTTTGGGATGCGGCCTGCAGCGAAAGACGGATCGCCGCGATAGGAGGATCTGACGCCCACGCCACCGATTTTCACTGGGGCCCCATCGCATTCAGACCCTTTACTTATGAAACTCTGCTGAACACCATCAACACCCACGTTTTACTCCCTAGAAAGCTTCCCTCCAGCCTGAAAGCAGCAAAAATGGAGGTCTACCAAGCTCTGAAGTGCGGTCGCCTATTCATAGCCCATGACGGGCTATCTCAGGCTAGAGGATTCCGATTTGATTTCATCGCAGACGAAGGTACGAGCCTGGCGCTCGGGGAGGAGGGGCCGTTTCAGAAGGGCGTGCTGATGATCAGAACTCCTCGGAGGGGCAAGATCCGGCTCATCAGGGACGGCACCTTGGTGGAGGATTGGGTGGAGACAGAGGCAAGATACAAGGTGGAGGGGAGGGGCGTCTACCGGGTGGAAGTACTCTATAAGGTCCCCCTCTTCGGGTGGCGCCCCTGGATTTTCTCGAACCCGATTTACCTGCGCTGAATGAAGGATAGATATTCATGACCGCGCTAGGGTCTTGACAGGAATAGGTCGGAAGACTAAGTAACAGAGGGAGATGCCTGGGTGGCGGAATAGGTAGACGCAAGGGACTTAAAATCCCTTGAGGCTTAGTCCTCGTACGAGTTCGATTCTCGTCCCAGGCACCAAGCGCCCCACCGCACGATATCGGTCAGCTACAGGGGTATCACGAAACGAAAGGTGGAACCCTCTTCCTCTCCGCCACTTTCGGCCCAAATTCTCCCGCCGTGCAGTTCAACGAGCTTCTTGGTCAACGATAATCCCAATCCGGTCCCTTCATACCTGCGACTTAATGATCCATCAGCCTGTTCAAAGGGCCTGAAGATCCGTTTTAGGTCTCCGGCCCTGAGACCGATCCCCGTATCTGAGACGCTCACCTCTAGGCACTTGTGGAGCTTGTCTGTCAGGGCCGTGTTGGGTCGTTGATCTTCGGTCTCGATCACCTTCAGCTCCTCAGGATTAACCCATCGTCGTCCCGCGCGGACACAGCATTCAACGATGCGTGTTGCGAGGCATACCCGGCCCCCATTGGGCGTGAATTTGACGGCGTTGGAGAGGAGGTTGTACATCACTTGCTTGAGCTTCCGTTCGTCGGCACGGATCGTTGGGGGTGCGCCCGCAACGTCGAGTGACAATTGAATCCCGTGATTAAGGGCTTTATTTTTGACCATGTTGAGACTTCGTTCGAAGAGCTCATCGAGTCTCACATCAGTCCACTCTATCTCCAACTTACCCGCCTCGATCTTGGAAAGATCCAGGATATCGTTGATTAAGGACAAAAGATGCCTGCTGCTTTCGAGTACGTCGTTGAGGTATTCCTCCTGGGCGGCATTGATATCGCCGAACTTCTTGTCCACGATCAACTCAGAGAAACCGATGATGTGATTCAGCGGCGTCCGCAATTCATGGCTCATGTTGGCAAGGAAATCGGTCTTGGCCTGGCTGGCCGTCTCAGCCGCCTCTTTGGCATGCTTCATTTCTTCCTGTGCGTGCTGGCGAACAGCTATCTGCTCCTGTAATGCTTCGTTGGCCTTGACGAGCTGCACAGTACGCTCTTTAACTCTCTTCTCCAGCTGCTCCCGCGCTTCAAGGAGCTCATCATCGGAACGCTTGCGCTGGATGGCGAGGGCGTAGAACGCGGCCAACCGTTTTATCAATAGGAGGTCTCGTTCGGTGTAATCACGTTCCGCATTGACCAAAGCGATCTGTCCTGCCAGCTCGGTTTGGATCAATGCGGGCACCGAGAGGAATCGAAAGATCTGGATTGACCCCAAAGGGCTTTTAGTGAAGGACTCATGCTCCGCTACCTTGTTCTTCATCAGGTGTTTTCGATTGGAGAGGACCCAACCTAACGGTCCTTTCAATTCAGTGGGCCGAAAGCAGCCGCGGGTCTTTTGCGACCGAGCTGTCCCGTTGCCGACGGCGATGGGAACAAGATAACCTGTTTCTGGGTCGATGTGGCCGACGTAACCTTGGCGACTATCTGTCAGAAACCGGGCCTGTTCAAGGACAAGCGCCGACACGTCCTCCAATGAATTCGGCATGATCAGTCGCTTCGCCAACTCAGCGACAGAGGCGTTGCTTTCGACCTCCCACAGAAGATCTTCTTCAACTGATTTCAGTCTTCGGTGCTCACGCACCCGCATGATACCCGCTGCCAGCGTTCTGGCAACGTCCTCCAGGATACTGACTTCAAGGGGACCAAACGCCTCTCGTTCCCCTGAACAGACATTGAGCGCCCCGTACGCGGTGCCGTTAAAGCTCAAGGGAAGCGCCAGGGCCGCAACCCATGGGGCTAACGTAGCGGCCTCAGATTCGAGACCGTCTCCTCTCAGAAGACACGGTCTTTGCGATCGGATCGCCTTATTGGCTGGAATCTGCCCTTGTTCGGAATCCGCCCATCTGCGATCTTGGTGCTCGGAATCGCCGCACCAATTCCCTTTCTGCGCAACAACCTGGATGCCTCTTTCTCCGTCTGCTTTCGTAAGGCCGACCCAGGCTAAGGGGTAACCTCCGATATCCACCATGATTTCGCAGCTCCGGCGCAGTAGCGAAGATTCGTCATGGAGGGTTACTAATCCTTGATCACATTCCGTCATGGCCTGAAGGATTCGTACAAATCTCAAAACGGCTTCCAAGGGTTTGTCATCAAACCCTTGAAGATCTCTATGACCTCGATCTGCAGCTATGTCATTCTGTCGTGAAGGCATCTAGACTCAGAGGAATGATAGGATTTGCAGCGCATGTCCGAGCGTGAAACGGTGCATCGAGAGGATCATTGATCATCACTCGATCGGAAATACTGATCAATACAGTCCAGTATCTTGGATGGGCTAAAGGGTTTTTCAAAAAAGACCGTGTCCTGCATATCATCCACCCACTTGCGCTTACCCGTCGGCACACTACAGCTAATCACGACGGTTAAGAAACGACGCTCCTTCTTAAGATTATGCGTCCGCTCGCAGAAGAGCTTGCCGTCCATGCGCGGCATTCTGATGTCTGTAATTACGATGTCAGGTTGGTGTTCGCCGAAGAGTTTGAGGCCGCGTTCTCCGTCATCGGCCGTTATGACGGCGAATCCCCTATTCTGCAGTTTCAATTCAAAGAGACGTCTGATGTAGGCCTCGTCGTCGATGATCAAGACCTTCTTCTGACCTTCCAAGGCGGTCTTCTCCCTCGTCTAAGACATATCACTCAGAGTCGGTAGCACAGTATCTGCCTAAGCGAGACGAGCATGGGGGAGTGACTAGCCCACGCTTCCACCTGAACTCGCGACGTCCCGCAAGGCTTCGATCTTTGCATCTTCAGCCCCCTCGGGCTTCGGTACATCTACATGGTTGCTTTTCCGCAATTCCCCAATCAGAAGGATGAGCTTGTTTAATCTCTCCGCAAGACCCTTCAACTCGTCTCCACGCCTTAATTGTATACACGCCACATCCTTACCCTCAATCAGCTCGTCCAATGTGTGCTCGATACGGTAGAGGGGGCCAGCGATTCGGTGCGAAAAAATGATGGTGACGGCGGCCATCACAAACAGGAGGGGAAAGACAAAATAAAGAAACCTCATCAAGATCATTCGATTCATGAGACCCATGGAGACATCGGGAACGAATTCGGCGGCAACCGGCCAGATCGTAATGTAGGCCTCGAATCCAACAAACGCAAAAAGCATCGAAATGATGATGAAGAACCTTAGGACCAGTCCTAGTTGCATTTTTGTCTTGATCAGGTACTGAATTCTTTTTTTCATGCAAACTCCTAGCACGCAGGATGCTCATGATCCGGCTCACGAGCTCAGGAACGGCAGCGTGGCTTCCTCCCACCCTTGAACCCTTTGGGCGTCTACGATCGAACTCACTCCTTTCGGCCGGGAGCGAAGATATTGCCCCTTTCTGTGCAGAACCGGTATCGTCCCTCGGACACAAAATAGCAAAAACTGTACCCGATTCATTCCTACCAAAAATAAGGGGATACTGATGGCTGCGCTCCTGAGCTCGCTCCGCCGCAAGAGCTTTCGTTATGATGTCACTGTGTTGCACCTATGATCAGCGTTAGTATGTCAAGAGAAAGCATTTGATGCCATACTCTTGCATCATCGTTACATCATCATTGCACCTTTGAGCCAATTCGTACACGTCGATGATATCGCCCGCGCGCGTTGGCAGAGAGGCCGCTTGCTAATCTCTTTAAAAGGTCGGACGCTCTTACTCGGCCAATTCGTCATTGACTTTCTCTCCTTTTTCTGCTATGAAGCCCTCATCTTTTGCGTCTCGAAAAAGGGACTTGGGGGCTCGGCACCACATTCAATCCAGGGACAGTCGTTGTGATCAAACTCTATGTCATCGACGGAACCGAGGAAGGTCAGTCCTTTGATATTGACCGCGATGTCGTCTTTGTCGGAAGATCATCTGAAAATGAGATCCAAATGAGAGACAAGGCCGTTTCGCGTCGCCATCTCAAGATCCAAAGACGGAGACAAGGCTTATTTATCACCGATTTGGATTCACGTAACGGCACCTACGTCAACGGAGAACGGATCGCCCCCGGAATAGAACATGAGGTAACCGAGGGGCAAGCCATTACCGTTGGCATGAGTGTCCTCTGCATCGGCAAAGGTTGTCTTGAACATGTCATGCCTTTCATGGAATCGATCTATCCGAACCGAATGTCTCTCCAGAGACCGGAAGACGCCACAAGAGACAGACCCCTGACGGCCAAACGGAACATGGAGCTACTCTATAAGGTATCCAATGTCCTGACACAATCAGACAGCATTCATCAAACGCTCAAAGAGATACTCAGTTATATCCTGGATCACCTACAACGCATCGATAGGGGCTCACTCATACTGGTCGATAGTGAGACCGGCAGATACAAGGAGGAGGTTTCCATACTCAAGGGAGAAGACCGTACCGGCTCGCTGAAGGCCTACAGTCGCTCCGTTGTTGAGCGTGTCATGCGTGATCGGAAGGCGATCAAGGTATCGGACACCTATTCGGCCGCCGAAAACGAGATATCAGAGAGCATGAAGATCATGAGAGTGCGCTCAGTCATGTGTGTTCCCTTGATCAGTCGGGCCCAAATCCAAGGCGTCATCTATATCGACTCCGTGGAAAGGCCTCACGGTTTTCGCGACGAAGATCTTGCTCTCCTGACTGCACTGAGCAGCCCGACCGCCATCGCTATCGAAAATGCGCGGTTCTCTCCGAACCCTTCGAAGATCCAGTTGAACTAGACCCTGATCAAGTGCAATCAGGGAGTCAATAGATACAAAAAGCACTCGAAATGCCC